>JAOZRC010000284.1 GCA_029940345.1 Desulfobacterales bacterium | reverse complement strand
GATGATAAGGGTTATGAAGACATTAAAGGTTTCTGTAAATCAGCGACACTGGAAGCAATCGAAAAGCATGGCTTTGTGCTTACGCCGGGACGGTATGTGGTGATCCCTGATGAAGAGGATGACGGTATCCCGTTTGAAGATAAAATGAATGATCTGACCGCGCTGCCGGGTTAACGAAAGAAGTCTTTGTACTCCCGGAATCAGCAATAGGGCGTTTTGTGGTCAAGAACTATACCGATCAGGCCACGGGAAATACGATTGAAATCAAGGCATTTGTATCCGCTAAGGAAGCCAAAAATTGGTTGAAAGCGTGAGAAAACATGTAACCGTTCACTCCCCCTACGTGCAAACAAACGCGGGACAGCTTTCCGCGCTACACACACGCACGGCTGTGATAATATAGAGCGGAAAAGCCGTTCCGATCAGAGGGGAGAGTGAAAGGATGCCCAATAATATGGCGCGATTTCCCCAATTGCATATAATAATAAACGTAAATTGAAAACAGGAGACCAAGCATGAAAAAACATAAATATCATAAATGTATGGTAATCGTTATTGCCTATCTGGTAGTGTTTTTTGGTTATTTACCTGCATTCGATTCTATTTCGGCCCAGACAGCGATTCCGATGCAATCGCATAAAACTGATCCGGCGATCAAAAAACAAGCTTTAGACGCCATGCAAAAGATGACCCTGCCGTTTATCGAAAACCGAGGGCAACTTGATCAACAGGTGGCGTATTATATTAAAGCACAAGGCGGTGACATCTATTTGACCCAAACCGGTGAGTTGGTGTTTGCCTTTATCAGGACAGTAGCGACAGATGCAGACGTAAATGGGCATGATGAAACTTCAATAGAAGCACGTATGGACTTGCGACAACGCCGTACAAAACACCAGCGCGTTGTGTTTAAAATTGTTCCTCAAAAAACCGCGGCCGATGCAAAAGAGATTAAAGTGTATGGCCGCAAGCCAACACATGCTAAGGTCAACTACTTCAAAGGTAAAAAAGAGGATTGGATCGGTGCGATTCCAACCTATCAGGAAGTGGTTTACGATGGCCTCTTTAAAAACGCTCGTGTGATTTATCGGGCCGGCGCGGGGATGATCGAAGATGTTTATGAGCTTGCGGCAGGTGCAGAGCCGTCGCAAATTCGTTTTAAAGTCGAAGGCGCTGAAAGCTTGCGCACAGATGACGACGGCGCTCTGAAAATAATGACAATTGCGGGTGAATTCACAATCAAACCGCCACTGGCGTTTCAGACAATCGGCGGACGGCAGGTTAAAGCACCCTGCCGTTTTGAAGTCGATGGGCTTCGGTTCGGATACAAGGTGGAAAATTATGATAAGCTGTATGCCTTGGTGATTGATCCGCAGTTTATGTATGGGACGTTTCTGGGCGGAGCCGGCGGCGGCTATGGTAATGATTCCGCCGCCGATGTCGTTGTTGACGCCAATGGCAGAGCTTATATTGTGGGTTCAACCTGGGCTTACAACTTTCCTGTGACAACCGGTGCGTATGACACTGAACACAATGGGCATCAAGATGCCTATTTAGCCGTACTTAATCCCCATGGCTTTGGTGGAAACGCTGATATGATTTATGCGGCCTATCTTGGCGGAAGTCTTTATGATTCCGGCAACGGTGTTGCTGTATATAATGGCCACGCCTATATCGTAGGTTCCTGTGAGTTTGATTTTCCGACAACTCCGGGCGCCTATACTGAGAATTGCTCAGATATTGACCGTGGCTTTTTTTGTGTGATTGATCCGGCAGGCAACGGCGTCAGCGACCTGATTTATTCCACCTATCTCCACTGTAAAAGCAGTGCCTGCGGTATAGCGGTAGCTTCAGGAAATGCCTACATCGTGGGGAGCATTTACGCGGATACTTTAATTACAACCCAGGGAGCTTATGATGACAGTTTCAACGGGTCATCTTCATACGGATTTTCAGATGCCTTTTTAAGCGTCATAAGTCCTTCCGGCAATGGTGCTGCAGATATGATTTATTCAACATATCTTGGAGCCAGTCGTAGTGATAATGCGAAAGATGTTGCCGTCGCATCCGGCAAAGTGTATGTGCTTGGCGGGA
Organism: Desulfobacterales bacterium; assembly: GCA_029940345.1. GTDB lineage: Bacteria > Desulfobacterota > Desulfobacteria > Desulfobacterales > JAUCGF01 > JAUCGF01. Next base: position 4,872 of record JAOZRC010000284.1, on the reverse strand, counting down.
CAAAATCCCCGGATTTTCCTGTTACAGCCGGTGCGTATGATACAAGCTATCATAACTATGTCGATATATTTTTAAGTGTATTTGATCCTTCAGGCAACGGTGCCGATGATTTAATCTATTCAACTTTTATTGGGTCTGATGCTTACGATGCAGGATATGACATTGCGGTGTCATCGGACCAAGTTTATATCGTCGGCTCCACGTCATCTTCGGAATTTGACACAACCGAAGGTGCATACGATACGATTCACAATGGTGGTAGTGACGCCTTTTTATGCGTAATTAATCCCCAAAGCAGCGGTGACAATGATCTCATTTATTCCACTTTTTGGGGAGGTGACGCCAATGATTCCGGCAATGGTGTTGCCATCGCAAACGGCAAGGTGTATATCATCGGAGAGACTTCTTCTTCCGGTTTCCCCACAACGGCAAACGCATATTCAACAAGTAAAAATGGCAATAATGATGCCTTTTTATGCTTGATTGACCCCGCCGGCAACGGCGCTGACGATTTGCTCTATTCAACGTTTTTAGGAGGCGGCGATAATGATAGCGGACACGGCATGGCCATCAACAACGAATCGGTGTATTTGGTTGGCACAACATCTTCTTACGGCTTTCCAACCACAACAGGGGCCTATGATCGCACCCTCAATGAAGGCGCCGATGCTTTTTTAAGCGTGCTTAATCCGAAAGGCAATGGCGCCAATGATCTCATATATTCAACCTTTATTGGCGGCAACGGTTCTGACAACGGTTATAGTGTGACCACTGAATCCGGAAAAACTTATATAACGGGATATACTTGCAGTTTCGGCTTTCCTGCGACGACGAATTCCTATGACGTCAGCTACAATAGAAATAAAGATGCTTTTTTAGCCATTGTGAATACATCATTAAGCGGTGCCGGCAGCTTGATTTACAGCACCTATTTTGGCGGCAGCGAAGACGACAGCGCTTATGATGTAGCCGTATCCAGCGGACTTGCTTATTTTGCAGGCCAGACGTCTTCTGACGATTTCCCCACCACGGTCGGAGCCTATAATGAAAATCTTAATTATACCAAAGACGCCTTTTTAAGCATCATTAATCCCGCAGGCAAAGGAACTGATGATCTGATCTACTCGACATATATCGGAGGCGTCGATTGGGACAAAGCGAATAGCGTCGCGGTGTCAGGCAATCAGGTTTTTGTCGCAGGCAATACCCAAAGTAATGATTTTCCAGCGACTCCCGGTGCATACGATTCCAGCTACAATGGCCAGGATGCCTTTTTAAGTATATTTGAGCCGTCCGGGCATAACGACGACGATCTGATCTATTCCACCTATATCGGAGGGAGATACCTTGATGAGGCTCATAGTCTGGCGGTTTCCGACGGTAAGGCCTATATCGTAGGCCATACGAGGAGCGATGATTTTCCCGCAACGGCAGGAGCCTATGATAATGATTTCAGCGATGATTATGAGGGCTTTTTGAGCGTTATTGATCCGCAAGGAAACAACACCGCTGACCTGCTGTATTCAACGTCTCTTGGTGGTAGTGACTGGGATAAAGCTCATGGTGTTGCGGTTTCTGATGGCCGTGTGTATATAGTTGGTGGCACTGGGTCATCCGACTTCCCAACGACACCGGGCGCGTATGACACCTGGGGTTACAGTTATAGTTTTATTCATTGTGATGCCTATCTGAGTGTAATCGAACCGTCGGGAAACGGTGCTGATGACTTACTCTATTCGACCTACCTCAGCGGCAGCCATCTGGATGAGGCTTACGATGTGGCTGTTTATAACGGCCAGGCGTATATCGTGGGTTTCACGGAATCCGCCGATTTTCCCGTAACTGAAGACGCTTATGATGGAAGCCACAATAATGGTAAAGATGCTTTTCTCAGTATCATCAATCCGTTAGGCGGAGGGCTTTCTGACTTGCGTTATTCCACTTTTCTTGGCGGCGAGCGTTCTGATGTCGCCCACAGCATGGCATTTTCAGATAATCATGCGTGTATAGTCGGAACCACATCTTCCAATGACTTTCCTACGACGCCGGATGCATACAATACAACCTTGAACGGCGAGGATGTGTTTTTAGCTGTTTTTAATTTGGATGCGCAAAGCGCGGGAACATTGAAGCTTGATGATTTGGCTTATATCATTGGTGAAGACGGAATGAATCTGGAGGTCTCTGTTAGCCGCACGGGCGACAGTGGCGGAGCGGTCAGAGTGAGATATGCCACAAGTAATGGCACAGCAATCGCCGGTAAAGACTACATTTCCGCTAACGGTGTGCTGAACTGGGCTGATGGTGACAACGCTTTCAAGACAATCAACATTCCGATCTTATCGGATTCGTTATTTGAAGGTGATGAATTTTTCCATCTGACTCTGACTGATGCGAATGGCGCCGTATTAGGCGAGCCGCAAGAAGCTATTATCATTATAACAGAAAATGAAGCGGGCATTCTAAAATTCAGCGAGGATAATTATGCCGTGCAGGAGAACATCGGCGACTTTACAATTCATGTCAACCGTTTCGGAGGCAGCACCGGAGACGTGAGTGTACATTATTCCACAAGTTCCGGTTCGGCCATGTCCGGCAGTGACTATACAGACGTTTCCGGAACGCTGAATTGGGCGGACGGTGATACGGCGCCCAAAGCGATCACAATCCCAATCATTGATGATACCGTTATGGAAAGCAGCGAGACGTTTTATATCCTGATTGATGGGATCACTGGCGGCGTACAATTGGTAGATAATACGGCCAGTGTTACGATTTTCGATTTCGAAGACAGCGACGGCGATGGGTTGTCCGATAATGACGAAGATATTTTCCACACCGATCCTTTTGATGCGGATACGGATGATGACGGTTTGCCGGATGAGGCCGAAATAATGATTTATCCCATAGACCCAGCGCTTCCGTTCCTTTCCAACCCCTTGAAATCCGATGCGGACAAAGACGGCGTTCAGGACGGTACGGAATCAGGCAAGACATTGAATGATATCGGAGCAGACACCGACACTGGTGTGTTCATACCGGATCAGGATCCCGCAACCACCACTCATCCCTTGAATCCCGACACCGACGGCGATGGTCTGGCCGATGGCGAGGAGGACCAGAATTTCAACGGGCGGGTGGATGCAGGCGAAACCGATCCCAATCATGCGTCGGATCGTCCGGTATATGATACTTTCGGACGACCTCATATTAAGGAGTATAGGTGGAATACCGGATATAACGACTGGCAATCTCTTCACGGAGAAATTGTCAGTGAAATCGTTGATGGCAAATTCGTTTTCAAAATAGGCGGCGCCACGGGGCCTGAAGGTGATCTTTTAAACACGATTCCGATTGATCATCAGAACACGCATACTGTGGAAGCACGCGTAGCTGTCAATAAAGTTGAATTGGATAATACAGACACATATAAAGCGGGCGCACGCATTGGCGGTTATTTCTATGAGCATGATGGCAAATTATGGGCGGCGGTCTATATCGGTGACAGGGGACAGGGTGTTGAAGCCTGGTGGGAGGTGGAATCAATAGATACGAATTCTGGCACTACTCGCATTATTGGCGCTAGTGGCGTTATCCCGGCAGCCATCCAAACCAAAATCGAATATCCTGTTAAAATTAAATATGATGAAATTACGGATACTCTGACTTTCACTGTTGCGGGCGTCAGTCATACATATAATGCCCCCACGCATTCGGGAACGGCCTCTCCGTTTTCTTTGCATTTAACCACCGGCGTCTGGGGAGACAGTGACAAAGGCAGCGGTTATGTCTCCGCAACATTCGATGATGTGCGCATTAATAATGAAACTGACTTATATGATGATTTTGAAGCGCCGCTTATCAATCCAGACAAATGGAATCAATATAATCTTGAAATCGTCAGAGAAGTGCGTGATGGCAAGTTGCATCTGTATCGCCGGGTGCAGCAACAAGAATTGAGCAGTGGAACAGGTTCCCGTCTGTTCATGCTTACAGACAATGCGACCGACTACCTGGAAGCCCTGGTTGAAGTACGCAGTGACAGCCAGGTTTCCGCAGGTGCCACCGGTGTGGCCATTATGGGCGGCTATTTCTGGGATTATGTTTGGACGGATATCCGATTGGTGCTGGATGAAACCCACAGTTTAAAAGCGACGATAGTAATTGAGGACTATCAAAACAACACTCCCGTAACGCTTTTCAATCATACATTTTCAACTTCAGTCGCCTTTGACACGCAATACCGGTTCAGTATTGAACGACAAGGAGCAAAAATGATTTTACGCTGCAATGATGAACGGGTTACATACGCCATTGAAACGCCCTTCAATCCGCCGCCTGAAAATTTGCGCGGCCTGATAACCTATTTATACACTGACATTGGCGAATCCGGCTATATGCAAGCCACATTTGACAATGTTTACACCGTTGTTGAAAAAGGTGATCTGAACGGTGATTACACCGTGGATTTGGCGGATGCGATCTTGGCCGCGCAGGTCATCACCGGTCAAAGTCCGTCGCAGCTTCGAGCCAATTATGTTTTATCCGGCACCGATGTGAACGGCGACAACAAGGTTGGCATGGAAGAATCAATCTATATCTTGCAGGCCGCAGCCGAATTGAGATAAACAAAAAACAGGTATTTTAGCAACAACTAAGGGCCGCAACATCAGGCGGGACATTTTGGTACTTTTGCAGTCGTAGGTTGGGTTGAGGAACGAAACCCAACAAATTCAGGCTGGTGTCAGGTTTCGTTCCTCAACCCAACCTACATTTGTCCCGCCTTATGTTGGTAGCCAGGTAGCCAGGCGGCGTTGGTCTTGCCGTTGACTTTTATGACAGAGCCATCCAGCGCCAAACCGGCAAAAGCGC
>JAOZRC010000283.1 GCA_029940345.1 Desulfobacterales bacterium | reverse complement strand
CCTCGCTCTCACACTTTTTCGCTTCGATCACGACTTTCCAAACAGGCTCTTAGGCCAAATTGTACTGAAATAATACAATTGGATACCCAATAGAGTTCATAGTTTTTATCATTTGGATCGACCCCCACCATGATCAGGTAATCAACAAAACGCTGATTACCATCACGTTGGGTAATTTTAGCACCCTTGATACTGAATTCATTGGATTTAAAAATTTTGCGCTCGTTTTTAAAATACCAATTATTTCAGCATGTTACGAGTACTTATGACTGACGAGAATAATAATATATTTTGCGGCACAGATTGCATAAAATCAATAAATTGAACTTATAGACAACGTGAAGTTTTTCCACCTGTTACAATATTGCACCGCAAAACTCTCTCCGATTTTTACATTTATTAAAAAACATTTATATCAGCCTTAATAATGGAAAACAAGGCAAAAATCAGTTGGCCTGCTTCATTTGTCATTTACATTGGTTACAAGAAGTCGACCGTTCCGCTTCCAGCACACCACTATAAACGAGTTAAACTGTGGGTCGGAATACGCGTTCCCCAAATTCGTTATGATCAAAATATTTCAAATAAAAGCACATTTCAAAATATAGAATTCCAATTTGATCTTGTTTTTTAAAGCTATTGGATAGTATAAGCTTTCAGAGTGACCTTCAAAATTCCATTTTGAATATGAGAAAGGTATTGTTGCAGACCAGACTGACTAGTCTAATTTGCAAAAGGGAGGTAGGGTGAGAACAACATGGGAATTGCAGGACGCTAAATCAAAATTTAGCAAAATCGTTGAGGATGCTTTAAAGATTGGTCCGCAATACGTAACTCGCAAAGGTCTGAAAAGTGTAGTTGTCGTATCTGTTGAAGATTACGAAGAACTGATTTCAAACAAGCCATCCTTCAAAGATTTTTTGCTTAATTGCCCAAAATCAGGAATTGATTTTGAGCTTGAGCGACAAAAAGATTTTCCAAGGAATATCGAATTTTGAATTATCTATTAGACACCTGTGTGATATCAGAACTTGTAAAATCATCACCAGATGTGAATGTGGCAGACTGGTTGAGCAGCACTCCGAGTGAAAGATTATATCTAAGTGCCTGTTTGGAAAGTCGTGATCGAAGCGAAAAAGTGTGAGAGCGAGGGCTGATTTTCGCAAATTTTAAGGGAATAGCCGCCCTATTGCCGTGAAATTTGAGGAAATCAGAACCGTTCTCACGCTTTTGTAGCCGATTTAAGACTTTTCAAACAGGCTCTTAGTATAATATAAAAAAACAACGCTGAACATCCATATTATAAATGAAAAACCGATTCCTTTCAGACGCTTATGAATTATGGATCTATCGCGCATGTCCTGGGAAAGTTACTGATCGTTACGGGCAGTTCAATGGTATTGCCATTGGCCTGTTCAATCTATTATAGGGAAAACGATCTGTTCTCCATTTTCATTTCCGGAATCATTACCATCTTATCAGGGTGGCCGCTGTGGTGGTTTTTCCGCAGACATCACGAATTGAACATCAAAGACGGCTTTTTCATTGCCGTATTCGGATGGGTTTTGATTTCCGCAGTATCGGGATTGCCTTTCATGTTTCACGGATCAATTCCTTCATTTACCGATGCTTTTTTTGAAATGATGTCCGGGTATACGACCACCGGCGCAACCATTCTTACCGATATTGAAGTGGTTCCGCATGGCTTATTGTTTTGGCGGAGCCAAACCCATTTGCTGGGCGGCATGGGGTTTCTAACCCTGACGGTTATCTTTCTCCCCCACGGTATGGGCGGCGTGCGTCTTTTTCGAGCCGAATCAAGCCCCGGGCAGGTGATTACCAAAGAAAAATTCATCCCCCGTAATCGAGATACCATGATCTGGCTCTGGGGTATCTACATCACTTTGAATGTCTTGGAAACGCTGCTATTGTGTTTCGGTGGGATGTCGCTTTTCGATTCATTGTGTCATGCCTTCGGGACTGTATCGACATCGGGGTATTCATCCAAAAACGCAAGTATCGGACACTATGACAGCGCCTATTTTGATTGGGTGATTATCATCTTCATGTTCTTGGGCGGCATGACCTTTATGCTGTTCTACCATCTGGTCAAAGGGGAATGGAAAACCATCCGAATAAACACCGAGTTGCGGTGGTATGTGGGCTTCCTGATCTTCTTTTGTACTATAGTGGCATTGCTTTTATGGAAAGAGGGAACTTACGACAGCCTGGGGGATGCCATTCGATACGCTGTTTTTCAAATCATGTCGCTTCTGACCACGACCGGGTTCACCACCGCCGATTATGAAAAATGGCCCCAGGCCGCCCAAATGTTTCTCTATGCATCGTGTTTTATCGGTGGCTGTGCCGGATCAACCACCAGCGGCATCAAAGTGGTTCATTATGTCATCATTTGGAAATATATGGTGGCAACTGTTAAAAAAATATTTTTCCAGCCCATGTCGGTGGCAACTGTCCGGCTAAACCGCCGGCCGGTCGATCGGATCATTATTGACCTTTCGATATGTTATTTTATTATTAACATATTTCTTATCCTCGGCGGTGGGTGCTTCATGGTGCTGGTAGATGACATGGACTATGTCACCGGCATGAGTTCCGTGATTGCCTCACTGATGAATATCGGTCCGGGGTTCGGAACCATCGGACCTTCTGAAAACTATGCCCATATTTCCGCAGTCGGGAAGTGGTTTTTATCATGGAACATGCTGGTGGGCAGACTGGAGATGTTCTCGGCACTGGTGATTTTTTATCCATCCTTTTGGAAGAGATAAGAGATAGCGGCAGCCGACGGCCGCTTATAATTTTAAATCCGCGTTCTTATGCAAAAAACAACTGCTGGACATCCTTTAGGAACAGGGACTCACACACAACGATTGCCCGCTCATTTTTTTGGATGTGGGTGTCGCCCACGGCGATTCGCCATTCTGCATCGCGAAAAATAGCACCGATAATAATCTTTCCATGGTAAAAGGAGTCTAATTTGGACAGGGGTTTGCGGGTAATCTGCGCGTCAGGTTCGGCTACGATTTCCACCATTTCCGCATCCAAACCATGCAGGTGGGCCACGGATAACAGTTGACCCATGCGTATGAATTTCAAAATCTGATTGCCGGCCAGAATCTTTTTGTTTAATGCGATATCCGAACCTATGGTGGCAGCCAGCACCAGGTAGTCCTCTTTATTGACCAGGCAGATCAATTTTCTTTGCAGGAATTTTTTATGACTGTTTTTATCGTCCATGAGGTGTTTTGCCAACAGACAGCTCATGATATTGGTTTCGTTATCCCCGGTTGCGGCGATAAATGTGCCCATATCCAGCAGGCCGGCCAATTGCAGCACATTGGCATCCGAACCGTCTCCATGCAGGATTTCAGCATTTTTTAATGTAAAAGACAATTCTTCAGCCGATTTTTCATCTTTCTCAATCAACGTGACTTTGACGGTTTTTTCCAATAACTGGGCGACGCGGCTACCCACCAGCCCGCCGCCTAAAATCATCACACGGTGGCTGTGTTGTTGCTTGACGCCGGTGAGTGTCATCAACTTGGGCAAATCCTTGGCGGCGGCCATGACTGAAACATGGTCCTGGGGTAAAAGGGTGTGATTCCCACCCGGGATAATGGTGGTAATACCGCGGGCAATGGCAACTACCCGAAATGGAAATTCATTATAGGTCTGGGTAATCTCTTTCAACTTTTTGTGGGCAAGGGGTGATGATTCCCGTATGCGCATGGCCAACACCTGGATTTGTCCATCCGCAATATCAATAATATCATTCCCAGCTCTGAGTTTGATAATTCTGACAATTTCCTGGGCAGCCAATTCTTCCGGGTGAATGATCAGGTCGATTTTCAGGTCTTCAACCGTAAGAAACGAATCTTCATTCCCGAATTCCAGTGACCGGACCCTGGCAATTTTACGTGGAATCCCAAAACGATGGGCTATGATTGAAGCCATCATGTTCACGGCATCGTTGTTAGTGACGGCGATGAGGTAATCCATTTTCTTTGCATTGGCCTCGCGCCAGATTTCAATGCTCATGGCATTGCCCTGAATCAACCGGGCATCCACAGTGCCGTCCGCTTCACGAATCAATCTGCCTTCCGCCTCAATGACGGTAATGGCATAGCCTTCATGGACCAGTCGTTTGGCCAGGTAATATCCGACCCCGCCAAGACCGAGGATCAAGATATTTTCAGATGGTGTATTTTTTTTCATAAGTATTGATAATGCGAATATATCGTATCCTATTCAAAAATCATGGCCAATGTAGTTCAGGAGTGCGAAAATTATGTTGTTCGCGTATGGCTGGAATCGTGGAACAACACATTATATTTGCGAAAGACCGTTCCGCTCCGTTCCTCCGCTCTGCTTAACTTTCGCATTCCATGATTACGATTGCCATTGAATTTGAATAAGATAAATATATCATAAAATTATAGGGTATTGGGATAACTTACCATTCGCTTAAAAAAATAAAACTTATTTCAAAAAGCAAGTGTTGTCAATATCGGCAACGTAAAAGATTGAACATAGGGATTTTTCTTTTTTTTTCGGCATCCCCGTTTTTTAGGCGCCATTGCCAGTAGGAGGCCTTTTTTCCTTTGACGCCGCCATGTGGCCAAATGTGATGAATAAAGCCCTTCAGATCGCAACAGGGCGCCAATCAGACCTGGTTCTGTGCATGCATCGGCTTTGTCTGGAATCCTGAGTTTGTATTTGGCTGTGAATTTGCGTCGAGCCTTATTTGCTGATACCTCAGGGTTAGACGGCGATAAATTGAACAGTTCACGACCGCCAGCCGCCGGGGGGCCCGCCCCCCCCCCCCCGGGGGGGGGGGGTGGGCCCCCCGGCGGCTGAAACTTTTCCAACATCGGTGCTTTGCACATTTTTCGATACGTTTTTCATAGGTGATTCTCCTATCCGCCCCTCCTTTCATGGATGGCTTGATCAGCCAGTTCAGCTATTTCACCAGGATCCAGATACTTGATGACCAAGGCCACGTTACTTATATCGCTCCCTTCAACGAAGATTACATCGGGAATGACCTGTCGTACCAACCGTATTTTCAAGTAACGCTAAAATCGAAAAAACCATATTGGTCATCGACTTTTATATCATCCCGAACGGGAAAACCTGCTGTCGCTTTAGGAAAACCGATTAAAGATGGCGTCATTGTCGGATATTTGGATCTTGATGCCTTGAATGCAATCATAGATAAAATCAAGATCGGAGCCAACGGTTATGCTGCCATATCTGATCAAGACGGAACAACGATTGCCCATCCAAAACGAAAGTTTGTTTATGAACGTTTGAAAGTCAGGAATCTGAATGTTATTCGACAGGGATTGGCAGGCAAGGAAGGCACCTTCAATTTCCGTTTTAGGGGGATAGACAAGTTAGGCAGTGTGGCCATTATTCCACCGGCCGGCTGGCTTGTTATTGTATTACAGCCATCCAAGGAGGCTTTTGCATCCATAAAAAAAATTGAAATATTAATCTGGGCCGGTGTTGCCATAGCGGCTATCTTTGCCACGATATATAAAGAAGCCGGTTACGTTAGAAAAGATAGGACTTGCGGTTAAAGAAGAATTAGAGAAGCAGCCGGTTCCAGACTTTTCAAACAGGCTCTAAGAGTCTGGAACCGGCCTACTGGTTGTTTGTCAGTTATATGATAAGCGCGTTTCCTTATCCGCTAATGTCGGTTGAATGATTTTTTGCCACTCGGGATCATCCCATGTTCCCAACTGATCGTGCGTATTGAGGTACTTTTGAGGTATGGGATGAGTGCCATAAACGACTTCAAGGCCATATTGTGTTGTGATAAAGTCATGAAAATAAGTGATATGAGGGCATGGCGGATACCCAACAACCAATCCGGTGGCAAGATGGATCACCTCTGCTCCGTTTCCCTTCATCTCCTCCACAGCATATTCGACATTGCCACCCGGACACCCATCGCAAGTGGTAAACCCGACAGCTTCAACTTCCCTATTCTTGTACCTGCTGAACGCGCCTTCCCTGTTTTTCAATGATCTGAAGCACTTTCCGCCTGCACACCTACGGTAGCGGTCACAGATGATGATACCAATTTTTACTTTTTCTTGCATGTCATCTCCTCCTGATTAAATTAAGATAAATTGTTAACTATTCTATCTTTGTAGCGGCCTGACGGCAGGGCCACCCGCTTTCACCTCTTTTACCAAGAGTGCAAAAGCTGCTTGATACCAACGTTGACAGGGCCGGCAATCTTCAACAGTTCCTGTTTTTCAGATTCAGGCAAACAAAGAACATCGCCTTTTATATAGAAACCTTGATAAACGATATCATTAAGCACACCGATAATTTGTTTTTTTTCACTTTCTTTTACTTTTTCATTATGAGGCGTAAAAATATCTTCACGTTCAACAAGCTCTGGAACAGGTCGGATCGTTTCAAGACGAAGCCGTTTTGCACGTTTAACCAGCTTATAAAACAGCCGTAACAACACCATTGCATCATTATAGGTTAATGCGTTCCTGTTCAAGTTATTTATTATACTTTCAGCAACTTCAAGGAGAGCAAAAGCTCCTTTTTCAACGTATGTATACGCCACATTCTGCATGAAAACAGCCCAGGGCTTGGTAGAATCTTCTGAATTCAAAAAGTTAATAAACTTATCAAATGTGGCATTTGCCCCGAGTAAATCAATGCAATCATCGGGAATCGGTTCAATTACATCAAAATAGACTTCCCTGGGATTGTAATCGATATACCATAAGGCTTTGCATTTATCGCAAAACATGACACGATTTATCAATTTTGATTTTGAGACCGTTGGCGTCCAGGGAGCAGATTTGAAACCGGGGTATTGTAATAGCGGATACAGTATTTCTTCAAACAGGTGACATTTATTTTCACCAATACCCCCACTTCGCTTTAACGGCCAGAAGCATTCGTTACACGGCTTTTCC
>JAOZRC010000960.1 GCA_029940345.1 Desulfobacterales bacterium | reverse complement strand
GGGTATCTCTATATCGCTTTAAAAGACATCATGGAAGGAATCGTTTTATTGATGGTTATTTTCGCCATCTTTCGTCGGGCGGTTCTTAAACCGGAACGGCTTCACAATACATGGGAAGCGTATCTTGTTTTGGGCATGATTGGAGTTTTGATGATTTCCGATCTCTTATTGGATGGCGCCCGCTATAACTTAATTATGTTACATAATAATCCGGAGCATCTTCATTTTTTCAACAATCCGCAGTATGGTTCCGAGTTTCTTTGGACGCCTGTTTCCGTGGGAGCCGCGTCCCTCATATCCTGGATGAGCGCCGATGCCACGGGTTATATCCTGGCCGGTATGTTTTGGCTGCATATCATTACCCAATTGATCTTTCTTAATCTCCTGCCTTTAGGAAAACACTTTCATGTCATCACCGCGCTTCCCAATGTGTTTTTAAAGAGTTTGGGATATCCCCATGAAAAGACCAAACTTTTAGATTTGGAAGATGAATCGGTCTGGGAAGACGAATCGCTCGGAATCAATCACATTCACCAGCTCAATTGGAAACAGGGATTGGACCTTTACACCTGCACTGAGTGCGGTCGCTGTAAAGATGTTTGCCCCGCCCATATCACTGACAAACCGTTAAATCTGCATGACTTCAATGATAAACTCAAATCAGAACTATTCGATAATGCAAACAACCTGATTAAAAGAGCAAGGTTAGCCACAACTATCAAAGAGGACGGTGATGCCGAACAAATTGAAGAAATTAAAGCCCAAATGGCCGAGCTTAACAGTAAAAAGCAGTTGATTGGTGATGTCATCACCGAAGACACGCTTTGGGCCTGCACCACTTGCCGCGCCTGTGAAGAGGTCTGCCCGGTGACCATCGAACATGTTCCCCGCATAATGGCAATGAGACAGGGGCAGACATTAATGGCCGGAGTTTACCCCCAAGAGTTGAATACGGCACTTAAAGGGCTTGAGCGCAACGGCAATCCCTGGGGCATCGGGTATGACCAACGCGCCGATTGGGCAGACGGGTTGGATGTTAAAATCATGGCGGATAACGCCGATGTCGATTATTTACTCTGGGTCGGATGCGCCGGTTCATTCGATGATCGATCCAAAAAAGTATCTGTCAGCCTGATCAAAATCCTACAAAAAGCCGGTGTCAACTTCGCAATCCTCGGTAAAGAAGAAAAATGCACCGGCGATTTTGCCAGACGTGCAGGCAATGAGATGTTGTACCAAATGTCAGCGCAGGAAAACATCGAAACCTTGAACAATTATAAGGTTAAAAAAATTATCACAGCATGCCCTCATTGTCTCAATACGCTGAAGCATGAATACCCGCAAATGGGCGGAAATTACGAAGTGATCCATCATACCCAGTTCATCGATCAGCTCGTAAAAACAGGCAAAATCACCTTAAACAAATCATCAGAAGGTTCTCTGACTTACCACGATCCCTGCTATTTGGGGCGCTACAATTCGGTTTATGATCAACCCAGATCAATTTTGCAGTCCATATCTAAAGACGGACTCAAAGAACTCGACCGTCATGGTCGGGAAAGTTTTTGTTGTGGTGCCGGTGGGGGCAGAATGTGGATGGAGGAGACCATTGGCAAAAGAATCAATCTGGAACGAGCAGAAGAGATCGTCGAACAGCAGGTGGGGAATGTGGCGGTAGGTTGCCCGTTCTGCTTAACCATGCTCGAAGACGGCATGAAAGACCTGGGTAAAGAAGAGGAAATCAAGACACTGGATATCGCCGAACTTGTAGCAAAGCATATGGCGTGAGTCTATCTTAAGGCGCCTTCTAATCAGCAGGAATCCATAGGACATCTTCGGCATCCTTCATATATACTTGGCACGGTCATAATTGGTGATTTTGAAATATGTCTTACACCTATG
>JAOZRC010000959.1 GCA_029940345.1 Desulfobacterales bacterium | reverse complement strand
ATATATTGACCCTACAGGACTTATCTTAATTGTTGAGCGGCTTTGCTATAGATATTTTGTTCCTATCGGGACAAAGTGAAATCAATCAATGAAGAACCCCAGAATTTTCATGCCATTTACCAAAAGTACAACGGCACAGGCCGTATTGAATTATATAAATATTATATTATAAGCAAAAAATATGCCAACTGATGAAAATTTTTATTAACTTATTGTACTTATTGCGAATAAAAATTAATTGGGTTTGGGAAGGGGAAGTATTCGGATTGAAAAAATTATCAATATGACATTAAAAAATAGATAACATATTGAATATAACCAATTATGGAAAGAAATTATCAAAGGGAGCATAATTATCACATTGATACTTCAGGAACGGCGTTTGCGGTAATTCAAACCAAAGCGCTTGGTTTTACGGTGCATGGTGGCCAGAGGCATTTGCAGCAACTCGGCGGCCGCTTTCTTATTGCCGCCAGTCTCTTTTAATGCCTGACGGATTAACTGTTTTTCATAAGCGGCGACGCTGGCATTGAATGACGAGCCAGATTTAAGCACAGTCGTATTTTTCGGTTGAGGCGCTTTATGTCGCGAGATAGCGTCGGACAATTCGATCTCGCCGCTTGACAGGAAGCGGCGTAATTCGTTAAAAAGCTCGCGTACGTTTCCGGGCCAGTTGTGGTTCCGGAAAATGTCGTGAATCACTGAGGGAATTGCGGGCGGATTTTTGTCAGGCGGCGTCTGTTGGGTGATAAAATGGTTGATAAGCAGGGGTATGTCTTCTTTGTGGTTTCTCAGAGGAGGCATTTCCAAGGTGATCACATGGATGCGATAAAAGAAATCTAAGCGTATTTTACCGGTACGGGCCAGTTCCCAGAGGTTTTGAGTGGCCGCGGCAATAATGCGCACATCGGCTGTTAGCGGTGTTGACGCCCCCACCGGTGTATAGGTTTTATCGTTCAATACGCGCAGCAGTTTGGTTTGGTCAGACAAACTGAGTTCAGTGATTTCATCCAAAAAAAGGATGCCGCCCTGGGCCTTTTCAAAATGGCCGGGGGTGTCGCGTTCCGCACCGGTAAAAGCGCCTTTGCGATAACCGAAAAACTCGCTTTCAAAAAGGTTTTCCGGAATAGCGGCACAATTGATCGGAATAAATGTTTCGGTATGCCGCCGGCTTAATTCAAAAATTATTTGGGCGGCCAATTCTTTGCCGACGCCGGTTTCACCGTAAATGATCACGGTTTCATCCGAAGCGGCAATCTTGATCAGGTGCGAGTAGACGGTTTGCATAGCCTTGCTTTGGCCAACCAGCCCTCCTAAACAGTTGCGCTTACTGATGGCCGCTTTCAGGCTCAGATTTTCGGATTCGAGCTGCAAATTTTGATGCTCCAACACCTTACAGCAGGAGATATCCCGTAAAGTCGTGACGTAGGCGGGTTGGCCTTGCCAGGCAATTTCACGGCATTGTATCTGAACTGTGACAGTCTCCTGGTTGCAAGTGCGTATTTCGATTTCACGTGGCAATTGATGGTCAATGCTAAAATCGTTGGGGACGCCATCGTCAGAGATGGGTGCAAACAGGTCGGACACATTTTGGGCGATTACATCCTCCCGTCGATAGCCCGTGAGTTTGAGCAACGCCTGATTCACTTCGATGACAATCTCTTGGGCATGAATCAGAATGCCGTCAAATGCGGCGTTTGCCAAATTGCCACATCGTTCATTTTCATCTCTTAAACGACGCTGTAAATCACAAATAGTCAAGTGGACCTCAATACGGGCGAACACCTCTTCGGAAGCAAAGGGTTTTTCAATATAATCAACGCCGCCAGCTTGGAATCCTTTGATCTTATCCTCGGTCTCCGATAGCGCGGTAATAAAAAGCACCGGAATTTTGCAGGTGACAG
>JAOZRC010000958.1 GCA_029940345.1 Desulfobacterales bacterium | reverse complement strand
TTACACTCTGCCCACCCTACATTAAAAAGTGTAAACCAACAAATGAAGGATGCCCTTTAATCATTGTTATTGAGCATTAGAGTTCAGTGAATGAAAGGTATCAAAATTTATGAACTATCTCGAAAAGGTCAATTTGTTTTTAAACCGCTTGCTGCTCAACATCGGCGGTCTTTTCCTTGTGAGCATGATTTTTTTATGCTGTGCGAATATCTTTTTGCGCTTGGGTTGGATGCCCATTCGGGGTACATTTGAAATCATGGGATTTTTCGGCGCAATTGTAACTGCCTTCGCACTGAGCCACACTCAGGATAAACGTGCACATATTTCCGTAAATGTTTTGATTGACACTTTTTCAACCCAAACTCGCCATATTCTCCGGGCCATTAATAATTTGATCTGTTTGATTTTCTTTTTGATTGTGGCGTGGCAAATGGCTGTCAAAGCGGATATACTCATGCAAACTGGTGAAGTGACCGAAACGTTGCGCATTATCTATTATCCGTTTACTTATGCGGTGGCTTTTGGCTGTCTGATTTTAGCTTTGACTTTCCTGACAGACCTTTTAAAAGTGCTGTTTGTAAATAAGGAGGTCTCATCATGAGTCTTGCCATGATCGGGCTTATTGGAATTATTGGCCTGCTGCTGGTAATATTCTTACTGGGAATGCCGGTGGGTTTTGCCATGGGGCTGACAGGTTTTGTCGGATTTTGTTATGTCATATCATTTAAAGCCGGGCTTAACATGGTCAGTGCGGTATTTTGGGATACCTTCAATAGCTACGGTCTTACGGTTATTCCACTGTTTATTTTTATGGGGCAGATCGCTTTTTACGCCGGTATCAACACAAAATTGTATAACGCCGCTTATAAATGGGTGGGACATATTCGCGGCGGATTGGCCATGGCCACGATAGTCGCATGTTCCGCTTTTTCCGCGATCTGTGGGTCCAACGCGGCCACCGCCGCGACAATGACCACAGTGGCGCTGCCGCAGATGAAAAAATATAAATACAATGCTAAACTTAGCACGGGCGCGATTGCCTGCGGCTCCACTTTGGGCGTTGTCATTCCGCCGAGTGTGGTGCTGATTGTTATCGGTCTGTCTACCGAGCAATCCATTGCCAAGCTTTTTTACGGCGGTGTGGGTGCGGGCGTTGCACTCACGCTTTTACTGTTAGCCAGCATCTATGCAATATGCTATTTCCATCCGAATTGGGGACCGGCCGGCCCCCGGACCGGCCTGATCGAAAAAATCAAGGCGCTTTCCGGTGCTTTTGAAATGGGGCTCCTTTTTTTATTGGTGATGCTAGGTCTTTTTTACGGGGTTTTCACCCCTTCCGAAGCCGGCGCGGTCGGCTCCCTGTGCGCCGTTCTGATTTGCGTAATCCGGCGCAGCCTTACCTGGAAAGGCTTTATCAATTCGATTACGGACACCTTGCTTATCTCCTGCATGGTGATCACTATCATTGCAGGTGCGATGATATTTGGCCGTTTTCTGGCGGTTACGCGCATCCCTTTTGACATCGCCGAATGGGTGGTGAGTTTACCCGCGCCCAATATCATCATTATGATCATTATTTTCGCTATCTATGTCGTCGGCGGCGCTATCATGGATGCCTTGGCGCTACTTCTGATCACGATCCCTATATTTTTCCCCGTGGCTGTCAGTCTGGGCTACGATCCGCTTTGGTTCGCCGTTACAATCACGGTCATCACCACCCTTGGCGCTGTGACGCCGCCGGTGGGCGCCACCACGTATGTCGTCGCAGGGATGGCCAAAGACGTTCCCATCAAAGACGTTTTTAAAGGCGTTACCTACTTTCTGCCTGCTTATTTACTTTGTGTGCTGATTTTAATGCTTTTTCCCCAATTGGTGCTGTATTTGCCGAATTTGTTAAAGTGATT
>JAOZRC010000282.1:2276-7014 GCA_029940345.1 Desulfobacterales bacterium | reverse complement strand
AAAAAATGAGTCTTGGAAACCAAAAAAGGCTTGACATTAATAACAGTCGCTACGTAACCAGTGTTCAAAATTTTATTGCCCAAAATGAACGATCCAATCATATCAAGTCAGTTTAATGAAAAAGACCCTCCTCCTCCTCTTATTTTTCTTGTTTGGATTAATTCTGTCTTCAAATGCAGAGATTTATTTATATGTTGACCAGGACGGTGTTATTCATCCGGATGCAAAGCGCCGAACAGCGTCAGGTCACAACATCGCTGAACCCAAACGCTCTTATCCGCATAAGTATGATTCGTATATTAAGGCCGCTTCGGAAAAATATGGTGTTGCGTTTGCGCTGATCAAAGCGATTATCAAAACGGAATCGGATTTTAACCCTCGCGCAATTTCACCCAAAGGAGCGTTGGGCCTGATGCAGCTTATGCCTGAAAATATAAAACGGCTTGAAATCAAAGACGCTTTTGACCCTGCTGAAAATATTATGGGAGGCGCCCGCCATTTTAGATCTCTTTCAGATCGTTTTGATGGCGACCTGTCCCTGGCACTAGCAGCTTATAACGCGGGAATCAAGCAGGTTGAACACTGCCAGTGTATCCCGCCTTTCAGGGAAACGCGCGACTATGTCAAAAAGGTGCTGAAGTATTATGAGGAGCTTAAAAAGTAACGCACGCTCTATTCTTTGGCATCTTTTTTGGCAATCTTAGTTAAAAGGCGGATGACTTCCTGGTTCTGTTTGATAATTTCATCATACCTGGATAAAATTTCATTGTATTTGGCAAGCATCTCCTGATTTTGAGCGTGCATCAGACTTAAAATATTATTGGTGTAACGGATTCCTAACGCCGTTTGTCCCATTTTATAATCGTCATTTACAGAGCTGTTGGGTTGCGGCGTCAACGCTTCATATTGTTGATTGAATTGTTCCATCAGTGTATCCATAGAATCTTCCGCTACGCACAGCCCCGGCCACAGAATCGTGATTAGCAAAAAAAACAGGATTGTTCTCTGGGTTTGCATGGTTTCATTTCCTCCTTTATTTAGATTGACAAATACGGCATCCTTCATAAGACAGCGAAAGTAGTTAACACTTTTTCGATCTGTTCATTTATAAATTTTTGTAGGGTGGGTGGAGTGTAACGGAACCCACCGCATTTCCGTAAATGGTGGGTTCCGTTACACTCTGCCCACCCTACATTGAAAAGTGTAAACCGACGAATGAAGGATGCCACAAATACATACTTTTACCCCGTCTTTTTTTTAACCGCCTTGGGGATAAATATAAATTTCCAGTCCGAATATTTGGGGAGCTTTGTGACGGTATTATTTTTTGTAAAGCCCTTTGCCGTACTCATTTGGTGAATTTCACCTTCATTGTCAGGCTTTTTTGAAACTTCAAAATGTTTATATGCGGCAGGGAAATTGCCTGTTTTAAGGGGCGTTGCCTGACTTGGGCTGAAAACGCCTTTAATACGCCCTTTGGAATCCTGAATAAACGCCCATTCCCCATCACTGGTCATCGGCTCTGCGTAATTTTTCCTGAGATGCCGGCGAACGCCCAGATAGCGGGGGTCTCTCAGCAGGTCTTGCATCGAACGGGGGTATGTGCGAGGCCTTCCTCCCGGCGGATGTTCATAAAAAGAACGGATCGCCTGTCGGATTTGGTCGCCGCGAAACAGCAATTCCGCCTCCTTTGATCGTTTTACGATGGTGCTATGATAGGTGCTCGCTCCACTCAAAGAAATTCCGCTGACGACGATCAGAATCAGTGCACCAAGATAGGTAAAGCCGTGTTGATTCATTCATAACACCTTTTAATATAATAAAAATCACCATTCATTATAGGGCGTTCCGCTCAAGCTTACCTTATAGCTGCCACTATGGATATCATAAACACCGCCGTTATCATCACCCTCCGGTTCAATCGTAATCCAGGTGGCTGCTGAATCGGTAAAAGGGTCAGCAGGAATTTTGCGGAGATACTTTTCTTCTGCCAGAGACTCCAAGATTGGCGGATATTTACCATGATCGGCATAGTATTGGTCAATCACATCTCTGAATATAAACAGGGAGCGTCGCAAAGAGGTTTCCCTCGCGCGGATGACATATTTCTGATAATTGGGCATTGCAATGGACGCCAGAATTCCGATGATTGATATCACAATCATCATTTCTATCAGAGTGAATCCGTCAGATTTACGCCATTTGAAAATCATTCGTTCGCTTTCAGCTTCACCATTCCCGATACGGCGTGCCATCCAAAGCGGTTTGGTCGCTTTTGGTGTAAACATCATAAACATCCTGTCCGCCCCACATGTCGCTGTCCGGTTCATCAAAATAGGAACGCAGCCCCCATTGGCCATCTTCGGTCATGGGGTCTTTGGGGATTCTTCGCAAAAATTTCTTTTTTGCAGAAACCGCTTCTCCCACATCCACCCCCTCTACCAACACCTCCAGCCGTTTGGGGTACCCGCTGTCAGACACTTGTTTGGCCATCTTGTATTTATCGGATATCAATTTATATTCATCCAGCGCTTTACGGATAATTCTCAGATTCCGCTTTAACTCAATCTCCTGAGTTCGTTTATAGGTCACTTGTGAAAGTGGAATAATACCCACTGCCAAAACAGATATGATTGCCATTGTGACGATCAGTTCTATTAACGTAAGGCCTGCCCGGCAGCGGATAGCAGAATACATCATTTATTCATCTTTGATCCACAGGTTGCGATTGACGATATGAATATCTTTGCGGAAGTGTTTTTCCTTTTTTAACAGATTATATGAATCCTGAGCGGCGGAATAACCTTTAAACTGTCCCACAAAAATTCGATAATAACTGCTTTTACCCGAAATATGGGCTGGCAGCATAAAGCATTCATAGTTCATTCGTTTAAGTGATTGGACACGCTTTAAAGCATCTGTTTCATTTATATATGAATTGACCTGGATGCTGTATGGCGTTTCAGGCGGCCATATTATCTGAAGTTGCGGTTTATTATGATTATCGCCGGATGCGGTTGTAGCGGACAGATCAATATCGCCCAGGAAGCCGAAATTGCTTTCTTCGGTTTGAATCATGGATGAATCAGACCGTGTCAGGGCGCTTGTTTCATCTTGACTGGCTTCCTCAGAGACCAATTTTACAATTTTGAATGGGTGTTTTCGCCGGGTCTTTTTTTTCAGGCTTGTTTTCCTTTTAAACGGGGCTTTGTCCGGAACAGGTGCTTTTACCAATTTCGACTCTGTTTTAGCTGAATCTTCGGTATCTTCCGATGGCACGATAAAATCTTCCCCCGGATGATCACGATATTTATGCGATAATTTTTTTCCATACGGCGTCTTTAATGAGAAATCTTTCTCCCGGCCTGACCATATTTGCCTGACATCATTGTCGGGAATATCCTGGCTTTTAATAACATAAGGGGTAATTACCATTAAAACGTCCGTTTTATACCCTTCTGTATTTTTATTGGAAAAAAGTTCACCGATAGCCGGGATGTCGCCTAACAGGGGAATTCGACGAATCAGATTACGCTCTTCATCTCGGATCAAGCCGCCTAAAATAACCATTTCACCGTCCCGCAGGCTAAGGGTGGTGCGAGCATTGCGGGAACGCACTTTAAATTGAGGAGGTTGATCGAATCCGGCAACATTTTCACCCAGTACACTGACTTCAAGATTCAAATTCAGTGTGATTTCATCATGCATGTTAATGATCGGATTGGCCTCCAATTTTACACCGACCTCCTGGTATTGGTAATCATAAGTGGTATTATTATTAGTATCCACCTTACGGTTGACAATCAAAGGTACGCGTTCGCCGATATAAATCATAGATTTTTCACCATTTTTTACACGGATTTGCGGATTGGCCAGTGTTTTGGTATTACCGCTTTTTTTCACCAGATTAAGGGTGACGGTGGGAAGCTCAATCAGAAGCTCCTTGGTCGTCAGGTTGGTCAGATCGTAGCCTGAAACGTATTTAGCGAATTTGCTTCCAAAACTGGTAACGCCGTCAACAACAGTTTCTGTGGCGACGCTGATTAATTCATTGGTATTTCCAGTAGCGCTGTCCGTACTGCGATTGTTTTCCGTAGTGGAAGAATGTTTACCGGATGTCGTACTGGTAATATCGGTCGTCGAATCACCGGCCAGGTCTCCGATGATCTGGTTGGTCGTTGTGCTTTGCCGATTTCTTGTATTCGAACCGGAATTATTACTACTTGTGTTTTGACTCAAATTATTGCTGCTTGTGGCTGTCGTCGTTCTGGTTCGCTCTTCAGTGGCACCGCGGCTCGATCCTTCGCCGATGCCGAATCGAATCTTATCGGATATTTCAACGCCCAGGTTCATTAATTCGGCGCGGCTGACTTCCAGTATTTCAACATTAAGCATCACTTCCGCCGGCGCCCGGTCATTGGCTTCAATAATTTTGGCCGCAATTTCGATGGCCTCCGGAGAACCGCGAATGACAACCGTATTGAGCTTTTCATTGGCGATAATATCCTTGGTCTTTAACATTTTTGAAAGGATGCCGACCATTTTTTTTGCCTTCATATCAGTCATGTAAAAGGTTCGGATTTTTAAATCCTGGTATTCTTTTAGTTTGGCGGGCGTATTCGGATAGATGATCATCGTATTCTTATCGACTACTTTGCCCATCAATTTATTGGTTTTAAGCAATACATCCAGAAAACGGTCAAACGATACGTCGGTCATAAATAAGGTGACCTTGCTT
>JAOZRC010000282.1:0-2176 GCA_029940345.1 Desulfobacterales bacterium | reverse complement strand
GGCCTTGCTTGACATAATGCGCAGCCTCTTTCAGGGTTCGAGCCTTTTTGATAGAGGCGCCGGCTTTTTGGTTAGCTGGAAAATAAGCCATGCTTTTTTGAAATTCCTTGATGGCGGCATTATAAAACTTATTGTCGAGCAGCGTGTTCCCCTTTTTCAAATGCTCCATAGACGCTTCCCATTTGGCTTTGGTGCTCATCAATTTGATTTCAGCATCATTCGGACTTTCTTGCAGCGCTTTTTCAAGAAATTCCACGCTCTTGTCCCAATCTCCTTCCCGGGCTGATTTTTTGCCATTTTTAAGGTTATCTGAACTTGCGGAACAACTGGCCAGGCAGATCGCAACAGCTATACAAAAGATCATTCGATAACAAAATCGGAATGCCGTGCTTTTAGCGCCTATATTTTCTTTATTATCCGTCATTTTAAAAAATCACTCATATCAAGCTGTACGATTTCATTAAACTGTTCCGCATACAATGTGATCTGCTGATCGGTAATTTCTTTTATGCGATACTTTCCTTCAATTTTGTCCCCTTCATGAATAACAATAATTTGCTTACCTTTCTCTAAAAACACCCCATTTTTATTACCTTGGCGATAGATGCCGAAAATTTTATAGCTGCTTAAGTCCTTTTTTACCTGTTCGGCCGGATTCGTGCGAGTCGGAACAGGGGTGGGCGTCGCTTTCACAACCCCATTTTTCGGTTTCTCTGCATTTTCCTTTTTGGCTGGGTCTGTCTTTGGAGGAACGGCTTGAAAGAAAATATTCTTTTGCACTGTTCCCGAATAGGACGGCAGCGCTGCAAGTAAATCGAGCCGAATGACGTTTTCTGTGTGCTGTTGTTTGTCACCGGGAGTCTTTTCCGATTCAGCCACAACCAAAGGCGTTTTTTTACCTGTAAATGTTAAAGTGGCCACTTCGGCCTGCTTAAAAGGATGATAAATACGATAGGCTAAAGTTATCGTAAAAATGACTCCTAACACAAGCAATATTTTTTTTTGGCGTTCCATGTGTCTGGTTCATACATTTTTAGGCTTTCAGATAATTCATTTTACACCCACCCAATAGCGCAAACAATAACGGTTACCCCCTCAACAACAACCTCTTCCGAAAGTTTTGCTAATATGTCTTCATCTTCCACAGGTATAAAAAGGGCTATGGTCACACTGTCAAGGCCGGTCTGTCTGGCGTATTCAGCGGCCTGTTCTTTAGCTTTTTTAACGCCGGACATGCTTTTATAGCTTTTTACTTCGATAATTCCGCGCTTTGCGCCGCATTTAAGACAGAGATCGACTTTACCGTTGCCCGTGGGAAATTCAGGGCTGATGATGCACTCATCTTCCAATGCCTGTTTCAGCCATGAATAGAGATGAAAATGTCCCACCGCTTCGGTTAAATGAAGATCATCTCTGCGCGGCTGCTCTTTCCAGGGATTTAAACCTTTGGCTTTTAGCCGTTTCAGATAATCTTTATAGCGTTGCATAAGAGCCGACAGTCCAAGCGTTTCTTCTTCAAAAACATCGGAAAGGTCGTCAAGAGGGGCTAAAGCTAAAATAGGCGTGTCATCGCCTATGATTTCATACGTCAACGCATTGTAAAGACATTCCTGAACAAAGGGAGATGAAAACCGGCATATATCTGTCTCTTCTTTATTTGTACCAGTTATGACAGAATAATCGACAATGCCGTTCAGATAGAGATAACTGCACCAATCCGCCCTGAGATTGAACCGGACATCCGACTTTGAAAAGAGTTTCAGCACATAAGGAAGATAGCCGGAACTCGCCTTTTTGATTATATTCAATACCGTGTTGTTCCATTCGACATTGCAAGCCCTGCGGTAAACCTTTTTCCAGACTTGCATGTCTATGGGCTTGTCATGACCCGGATTGTATTTCTCCGTCAAAAGCTCGCCAAACCAACACACCAGACCGGGCTGGCCGCGGGTTGATTCGTAAATTTGGGCCACAACTTCAGAATCTGTTTTCTGGCCGCTATCTTTCTGATATTGATTATAAAGCGCTTTGACTTCTACAAATGTAAAATTGGGAACATGCAAAGAACGCTGAATATTAAACGGAGAGCCGCGCTCACTCTCAACACCGAGCACCGCATGCACGCCGATTAAGGCAAGGCCGTGTAAAATATAGCTTTCCCGCTTCAAATACATAT
>JAOZRC010000281.1 GCA_029940345.1 Desulfobacterales bacterium | reverse complement strand
AGCTAACGCGGGACAGCTTCCCGCGCTACACCCTCACGCACGGTTGTGATTATGTGAAGCGAAAAGCCGTTCCGCTCATGGGGGGAGTAAACGGTTACGTCTATTAATACAACATCAGTTTGGTAAATGACAACAACTAACAAAGGAGTTTAATAATGCAGTATTTATGGAGTCTTCTGTTGCTTTCCGTAGCCATCTTCATCGTGGCCAATATCATGCCCGGCATAAAAATCAAAAATATATGGACTACTTTATGGGTGGCGGTAGTTTACAGCCTGATTAATCTCTTGGTGGGCTGGTTATTGCGTTTTATAGCAATGCCGTTTATTTTTATCACATTGGGTTTGTTTAACTTCGTGGTGAATGCGGCCCTGCTTTGGCTAACGGATCACCTGGTTGATGATTTCGAGATCGATGGCCTCTTGAACACCCTGATCGCCGCATTTTTGATTACGGTGATCAATAGCGGCCTCCGTTGGATGCTTCTGTCTGCAACATAAGGAACGGGAACGAAATGACTTCCCCATTCCGGAGTGCAAACTTCAGTTTGCCTCGCTAACAACGCAACCGCAATTTGTCACCGTAGGCGGATTCCAATATGATGTAGCGCATGTAAAGCGGAAAGCTGTTCCGCATCGTTCATAGCCACATCAAGGTTGAAGAAGCGGAACAGCTTTCCGCTTTACTTTGTCCCACTTTGCGCTGGTAGCTAAAAAACATCTATGACGCAAATCCATCAGATCGTTTACCAAACTTACGCCCGAACGGACACACCTTGATACATATCCCGCATATCTGCGCGCTGATTTTTGGAAGCTGGGCAAATTCCGTGTCCAATTTGGCAGCACATTTGTCAAAATACAGCGCTTCATTCCTGTTTTTATAGTGATTTTCAGTGTTGAGGCCTTTTATAGCGCCCGCCGGGCAGGCATCGCGGCACATCATGCAATTGCCGCAGCGATTTTTTACCGGCCCGTCAATGATCAAAGGCGCATCTGTAAGCACGGTCACCAGGCGCACACGCGAGCCATATTTAGGGGTTATCAATAAAAGATTCTTCCCCTGCCAACCCAGTCCGGCCATACGGGCAACCGCTTTATGACTTATGGCGGCATACCAGTTTTGCATGTCTAAAACCTGAGATGCCGGAATCGGAAGGCTCCGGAAACCATCGTTTTGAAGCCTTTTAGCTGTTTTAAAAGCGATTTCATCCAGGATGCGATTTGCCGTTTGATAAACCGAGTCATATATCGGCGTAGGTTGATCCGCAATCATCTCAAATACGGCTGCCGGTAGTTGCACTGCCATTGAGAGCGCTCTTGAGAATGAATCCAAAAGATTCGGAGGATCTGTTTTAAGCGCCTGTAAAGGTTCGGTTTCGGCAACTCCCACCAAATCGGCTCCCAATTCGATTAGCTTTTGTTTTGCTTGTTTGGTGTAATTCACTGCCAAGGTTTTATCCATAGAGATCTCCTTTTCTCAGGTTAGAAAGCCTGAAAACATGCCACCTTTGCATCGGATGCCATATTTTCCAATTTGGGCCGGTTGCAGATGCAATGATCGGTTGTTTGCGGACAACGCGGATGAAAAGCGCATCCGGCAGGCGGATTGAGCGGATTGGGAATCTCACCTTGCGGCGGGGCGCATTCACGGCCCATCTTTTCAATATCGGGAATGGTGTCTAAAAGCAACCGTGTGTAGGGATGGCGTGGATTTTCAAAAAGCGCCTTCACCGGCGCTGATTCGCAGAGACGTCCCATATACATAACGCCGACATGATCCGCAATATGGCGTACAACCGCCAGGTCATGGGAAATGAACAGGTAGGAAAGGCCGAATTTTTTTTGCAAATTTTTGATCAGGTTCAATATCTGCGCCTGCACGGACACATCCAGCGCCGACGTAGGTTCGTCACAGACAATGAACTCCGGTTCACCGGCCAATGCGCGCGCAATGGAGATGCGTTGGCGCTGGCCGCCCGAAAATTCGTGTGGGAATTTGGCACCGTCCTGGGGTGACAGACCCACTTGTTCGAGCAAAACGGATGTGCGCTGAACGATTGCCTGACGCCCGTTAAGAAGGCCGAATGCTTTAATTGGTTCACTGATGATATTGTTCACCCGCCAGCGGGGATTTAAACTGGCATAAGGGTCCTGAAAAATCATGGCCATACGCCGGCGCACCGGCCGGAGTTGCGCACGGTTGTTCAAAGTGGTCAAGTCGATGCCGTCGAATTCAATTTTTCCGGCCGATGGCGGAAAGAGTCCCACCACCAAATGAGCGATTGTGGATTTACCACACCCGGATTCACCCACCAGTGCGAATGTTTCACCCTGTTTTATCGTAAAACTGACGCCATTGACCGCTTTCAAATACTGTCGTTTGCGGCGTTCCAAAAGGCGGTTCAAAAACGGTTGGGAGACGTCAAAATAACGTTTCAGACCGGTGACCTTCAACAAGGCCTGATCTTTATCCGGCATGATGCGCCTCTTGTGCATAAAGCCAGCAGGCGATATGCGAATTTGCAATCTTTTTTAAAACGGGGCGCTTTTCCCGGCACAAGTCAAAACATTCCGGACAGCGGGGATGAAATGCGCAGCCCGGTGGGATATCCGTAAGCCGCGGCATGGCGCCATCAATTTGGGTCAATTGGTCTACCTGGTGATGCAGCGAAGGGATGGAGCCCATCAGGCCGCGGGCGTAAGGATGTTTCGGATGTTTGACTATCTGGCGCACATCGCCGATTTCGACCAGGCGACCGGAATACATGACCGCCACCCGTTGGGCGACTTGAGAAATCACCCCCATGTCATGGGTAATCAAAATTACTGCCGCGCCATGCTCCCGGCACATCTGTTTCAACAAGGACAGAATTTGTGCCTGGATCGAAACATCTAATGCGGTTGTGGGTTCATCGGCAATCACCAATTGGGGATTCGCACAAAGCGCCAACGCGATTACCACCCGCTGCCGCATACCACCGGAAAATTGATGCGGATATTGGTTAATCCGTTCAGCGGCCCCAGGAATGCCAACATCGGTCAACAGCGCAATCGCTTGCTGTTGCGCTTCGGCCGTTGTCACAGATGTGTGCGTTAAAATGGTTTCTGTCAGTTGTTTGCCAATGGTGTAAAGCGGATTCAGGCTGGTGAGCGGGTCTTGAAAAATCATGCCGATTTTACGGCCTCTGAGCGCCCGCAGGTGATTATATGCAAGGTTGTCGATGCGTACTCCCTCCAGGGAAATTTGTCCCCCGGCAATATAACCCGGCGGATCAAGCAGACCGATAATCGCCTGGCCGGTTAACGATTTACCGGCACCGGATTCTCCCACAAGACCGAACACCTCACCGGGCCGCACTTCAAAAGTGACATTATCCACGGCCGTCAAGGGGCCATAACGCGTATCAAAACGGATTGTCAGGTTTTCAATTTTGAGCATAGATAGACAGGTTTCAGTGTTCAAATGCAGGGTGGGTGTAGCGAAGCGAAACTCACCATTCATCAGTATTTGGTAGGTTTTACTTCGCTTCACCCACCCTACATGGCGCAATATATGCAAAAGGGTTACAATCCTATGATTTATAAATAGGATACGGACGTATAGACATACAACGTAAAAAATACATTCCCCGCAATTGATTACCTCAACTTAGGATTAAGCGCATCACGCAACCAATCGCCCAAAAGGTTCACGGCCAGCACCAGGATCGCTAATGCGGCGCTGGGAAAAATGGTAATCCACCATTCACCGGAAAACAAAAAGTCATTACCGATACGAATTAAGGTACCCAGGGAGGGTTGGGTGGGCGGCACACCGACACCGAGAAAAGAGAGCGTGGCTTCGGTAATGATCGCCACCGCCAGGTGAATCGTGGCGATTACCAGCACCGGCCCCATCACGTTGGGTAGAATATGGCGCGTCATAATCAGCACC
Source organism: Desulfobacterales bacterium (assembly GCA_029940345.1). Taxonomy (GTDB): domain Bacteria; phylum Desulfobacterota; class Desulfobacteria; order Desulfobacterales; family JAUCGF01; genus JAUCGF01. Next base: position 3,090 of record JAOZRC010000281.1, on the reverse strand, counting down.
GGATGGATGCCGATAACGCGCGCCGCCTGAACATACTCTTTATTTTTTTCCACCATTGTGGAGCTGCGCACAGTTCGGGCGTATTGCACCCATCCGGAAATACCGATGGAAAAAACCAGCACGATAACAGCCAATCGTTCCGAATGCGCGTTCGGAATCAGGGTGCGCAGGACACCATCCACCAAAAGCGCAATCAAAATGGCCGGGAAGCTGATCTGGATTTCGGCAATGCGCATAATTAACACATCGGCCAGTCCGCCTGCATAGCCAGAGATAATTCCCAAACTGACGCCCAAAACCATGGAAAAAATCACACTTAAAAAGCCGACCATCAGGGAAATGCGCGAGCCATATAAAATCGTGGAGAGAACATCACGGCCCTGATCATCCGTGCCAAGCAGGTAGCGCTTATCCCCATCATCTTCCCAGGCCGGCGGAATATGCGAATCCATCAGGTCCAGGCTGGCCAGATCAAACGGATTATGGGGTGCGATCCAGGGCGCTGTTAGCGCACTGCCGATCATCAGCAGCGTCACAAATACAGCAATTACGGTCACCGGTGAATGGTAAAAAGAATAAAAAATGTCACTGTCAGTCAGCCGTTTCAGAGTGCCCGCAATACGCCAGCCCTTGCGTAGAGACAATCCTTCGGTGGGATGAGCGCTATCACCCATGACCGTTAGCCTTTCCCAGATCGATCCGCAGGCGCGGATCCACCACATAGTAAAGCAGATCCACAATCAGATTAATGACAACAAAAAAGAAGGCCACCAAAAGCAGGTAGGCCGACATGATGGGAATATCCACATTGTGGATGGCCTGCAAAAACATCAAGCCCATACCCGGCCATTGGAACACCGTTTCGGTAATAATGGCAAAAGCGATAATGGAACCGATTTGCAGGCCTGTGATCGTAATAACCGGAACCAGCGTGTTTTTGAGCGCATGTCCGAAATTCACCGCCCGGTTGCTCAGGCCGCGCGCCCTGGCAAACTTAATGTAATCGGTGCGCAACACTTCCAGCATCTCCGAACGCACCAGCCGCATAATCAAGGTTAATTGAAACAGCCCCAACGTAATCGACGGCATGATCAGCGCTTTCAGCCCGGATTTTGTGAGCAGTCCCGTTGTCCATGCGCCCATTGTAATTACTTCACCACGACCGAACGAAGGCAGCCAACCCAGAATAACGGCAAAGATAAAAATAAGCAGGATACCAATTAAAAATGTCGGCAAAGAGATGCCGATCAGGGAGAAGGTCATAAACAGCTTGCTTAAAAAACCGTGCCTGTTCAGTCCGGTATAAACACCCATGGGCACACCGACAACGAGCGCTAACAAAGCGGCGACAAACGATAGCTCCAACGTGGCCGGCAGCCGTTCTTTGAATAAGCCGGCCACCGGTCTTTTGTGTTGGTAAGATAAACCGAATTCACCCTGCACCGCATGACCGATAAAACGCATAAACTGCACTGGCGCCGGGTCATTCAAGCCCAGATGCTCTCGCAGCGCCTCCCGCTCTTTAAAAGAGGTTTCAATACCCACCATCTGATGAACCGGATCGCCCACATAGTTGAACATTGAAAAAGCGACCAACGCCACGAAAAACATCACAAACAGGGATTGAGCCAGTCGTCGGATTATAAAAGCAAGCATGATCTTTGAAATTTAAGTTGGAAGCTAAAAGTTCGTCTTGTTCCAACGCTCCGGCGTTGGAACAAGGAGATAAATTTCATATCCATTGTCAGAATTAGGATTTATATGATTAAATGATGATAGGATTATTTAAATCCTATCATCTGGCAATCCTACAAATCCTAATTCAGACATTTTTTATTCTCGTTCCAACGCCGAAACGTTGGAACAAGATGAAATTTAAAACATTTCTATTTCACATTAACATGATAAAGCATAAACTGATTATCAGCCCGCTGTTGGAGAGAGACATTATCCCGTTTGCCCCAAGCCAGCGCCTGCTGATGCAACGGAATATAACCGATATCGGCGTTCAAAAGGGTGTATGCTTCTTTAATCATCAGATTCCGTTTGGCCGCATCGATTTCACTCAAAATTTTAACGGTCAGCGCGTCAATCTTGGGATTGGAGTAACCGCCCAGGTTAAATTTACCCTGGCCGCTTTCCGCGCGCGTATTAATCAGGTTGTAAAGCACGTTGTAGCTGTCAAAACTGGAAGGCGTCCATCCCAGCAAATAAAACTCGGTGTCATATTTGAGCACTTTTTTAAAATACTGCGCTTTGGGTTGGGCTTTCAGATTGACTTTGATACCGATTTTAGCCAGCATGGACACTACCGCCTGGCAAATTTGTTCATCATTCACATACCGGTTGTTGGGGCAGTCCATGCACACCTCAAAGCCATCCGGATAACCGGCGTCAGCCAGTAGTTTTTCAGCGGCGGCCTTATCAAAGGGAAGGCGCTTGAACTCTTTACCAAAGGACTGAAACATTTTGGGTGAAATCATAATGGCAGACGGATCGGACAGGCCGCGCATAATTTTTTTCTTAATGGCTTCGATATCGATCGCCTGGTAAAAGGCTTTTCGTACACGCGGGTCTTTAAAAGGATTTTTTCCCTTGATCTTGGAGCAAGCCAATTCGTCATCAGACTGGTTCATGCCCAGGAAAATCGTGCGCAGTTCCGGCCCCACCAATGTGGAAGTGCCTTTATTGTCATTCACGCGTTTGATATCCTGAACCGGAACCGGATACATCATATCAATTTCGCCGGAAAGCAGCGCTGCCACACGTGTTGCGTCCGATGAAACAGGGGTGAAGATCACTTTGGTCAGGTTATGCGCCGGTTTATCCCACCATCCGGCATTCGGCTCTAAAACTGTTTTAACATCCGTTTGTCTTTCCACAACTTTAAACGGGCCGGTGCCATTGGCATGGCGCGTGGCATAATTTTCCTTGCCGGATTTGATATTGGTGGATTCGGCCGAGCCATTTTTTTCACACCACTCTTTGTCCATAATGTACCAGGTGCCCCATTCTGAAACTAAAATCGGGTTGGGTGCTTCCGTGATAAAATCAACCGTGTGGTCATCCACTTTGACCACTTCTTTGATT
>JAOZRC010000957.1 GCA_029940345.1 Desulfobacterales bacterium | reverse complement strand
GCTTGGCTTGCATGGTTTTCCCGGGAACAGGCGGAATGCCGCTGACAATCAGTCTCGTCGGTTCTCCGGCAGTATGAGAGTCAATCGTTACAATACGATCAGGAAATCGTTTTTTTATGTTTTCCAAATTCACCATCGGATGATAACCTTTCGTTTGCCCTATTTGTGTGCCGCCGCTATATCAGTACCCATGTAAATATTTATACTTACCTTCCCTGCATGTTATTCCGCAGCTAAAAGATGACAATGCTGCGGAGCGGCCTGCACATAAACAGCGTCGCCGATATCGTATATTTGGGTACGCATCATACTGATGGCATGCACTTCCTGGCCTTCACCAAGGTCAACAAAATAACTGACCTCGCCGCCCATATAACTGCGGTCGGCAATGCGGCCTCTGAACAGATTTTTAGCGTCAGCATAATCAAGTTCGCTTTCCGAAAATATCTCATATTTTTGAGCGCGAATCACCACTTCCACACGGTCGCCTGGGTTCCATCCATTTTTATGTTCCGCCCAAAGGATATTGCCGGAATCCATACGGACTTTGACCAGATCGTCTTCAAAGCCATCAACCGCACCGGAAGCAAAATTTGAATGTCCCAGGAAATCGGCCACAAAATGGTTTCTGGGGCGATTATAGACTTCATCGGGAACGCCCTCCTGGAGCTTGCGCCCATCTTTCATCACCACGATTTTATCCGACATGCTCAACGCTTCACGCTGGTCGTGCGTGACAAAAATCGTGGTCACGCCTAACATTTGCTGCAAATTGTCAACCTCACGACGCATCTCCTCGCGCAGATTTTCATCCAAAGCGGAAAGCGGTTCATCCATGAGGAGAACATCCGGCTCAATTACAATCGCCCGCGCCATGGCGATACGCTGTTGTTGTCCTCCGGACAGTTGCGATGGCATTCGCTTTTCGACGCCCGGAAGCCGAACCATTTCCAAAGCCCGCACCACTTTTTCAGTTATGTCCTGCTTGGGGATATCGCGGTATTTTAGCCCAAAGGCGACATTGTCAAAAATGGTTTTATGGGGGAAAAGGGCGTAATTTTGAAAAATCATCCCCAGGTTGCGTTGGTGCACCGGAACATTATTGATTCGTTTGTCTTTGATATAGATATCACCTTCAGTGGGCGTCTCCAGTCCGGCAACCATTCGCAGCAATGTGGTTTTACCGCATCCGGAAGGACCCAATAACGTTACCAGTTCGCCTTCATTTATATCCAGGTCGGTTTTTTCGACGGCTACAACTTTGCCGAATTTTTTCATTACGCCTTTAAAACGAACCATGGGATGAGTTTTTTCTACATTCAAGGCAATACCTCTTTGTTTACTTGCGTAATAACTATTGAATTCAGCGGAGGCGTTACCCGTTCGCTGAAATCATTTGTTAAAAGTTCATATTCCCAACTGCTGTCTTATTAATCTGCATAAGCTTTCCTTAATTTCCCGGTGTCTTGGAACAGGCGCTTGCTTACCAGTCTTATGATTTGCATAGATATCATGTCTGCTGCCATGCCGTTTCAGATAACATTTTTTAGCAACAAGTTGTTTGATAAAATTTTTCCGCTTCAAAATACTTCCATTTGCAATTCAGTAGAATTGAAATTTTGAACTGGAATTGCTGATACCTCTTGTAACATAAGAGCAAACGCATCTTTAATATTAAGCTTCAACTCCTCAAATGTTTCCCCCTGACTAAAAACGCCGGGAACTTCGCGAAGCTTTCCTACATACCAACCGTCATCAATCCAATAGTCCAAAGTGAATTTTCTAATCATATTTTACCTTACTATCGTCTTGTTCCAACGCCGGAGCGTTGGAACAAGAAAAATCACAATTCAAGACCCAAAATCACGCGCCGGCCTTAACGCGGTCCCATTTTTCGGCCCATTTGATCTGATT
>JAOZRC010000956.1 GCA_029940345.1 Desulfobacterales bacterium | reverse complement strand
TAGAGGGAGGAGGCTGTATTGTAATACGCCGACGACCGATAACGCGGTGAAATTTAATATGTGACTGTCTATAGCGTAATCAAACCTTTTCACAATCAAAGGAGCCGATTATGAAAAAACTTAAAAAATTGCCCATCGGAATCTCATCGTTTGAAACCATACGCACTGATGAGTATATTTATGTGGACAAAACCCGTCATCTTTTTCAATTGGCAGATGAAGGCATGTATTATTTTATGTCCCGCCCGCGCCGATTTGGTAAATCACTGACTGTTTCCACCCTGCAATGCCTGTTCCAGGGAAAAAAAGTGCTGTTTGACGAATTATGGATTGCCGAACACGGCCAATGGGAATGGAAAGAGTATCCTGTCATTGTGATTGATTTCAATTTAATCCCCCGTTTCAACGAAGAGGTGTTGCGTCAAGGCATATCCCTGAATTTGAAACAGACCGCTTTGAATTACGGAATCACTTTACAGACGGATTTCATCGAAACGCAATTACAGGAATTGGTCACCGGTCTGAAGAAACTATTCAAACTGAACGTTGTCGTTCTGGTGGATGAGTATGACAAGCCGATTATCGACCATCTGGGCAAGGGAGAAGAAGGGCTTAACATTGCCAAGAGGAACCGGGACGTCATGAAATCCTTTTTCGGTGTATTGAAAGGTGCTCAGGTTGCGGAATGTCTGCGGTTTGTCTTTTTTACCGGCGTATCCAAATTCAGCCGGGTTTCCATTTTTTCGGAACTCAACAACCTGAATGATATTACAATGAACCGGAAATATGCGGATATGCTGGGATACACTCAGCATGAACTGGAAACCTGTTTTGCCGGATATATTGAACAATTTGCTAAGGCAAGCGGGCGGAGCTCGCAAGAGATAATGGTAACATTGACAAGACACTACGATGGCTACCGGTTTTCCGACTGGGATATTCGGGTCTATAATCCGTTTTCCGTGCTGAGATCGCTTGAGGCGCAGGCATTTAAAAACTATTGGTTCGAAACCGGCACGCCAACATTTCTGGTAAATATTCTGAAGGAGAATGCCTATCCGGTGGCAAAAATCGAAAATCTTCAGTTGGATGAAATGATATTCAGTGTGTATGATATCGACAATCTTCAACCGGAAGCCCTTCTTTTTCAAACCGGATATATCACCATCAGGGATGTGAAGGATGATATTTATTCGTTTCATTACCCGAATCAGGAAGTCAAAATTTCTTTCCTGAAATTCCTGATGTTTGCATACATCCCGGGCAACGGAAGCGACCGCTCCCTCTTTAAGCGACTCTGCGCATATTTGCGACAGGAAGACCTTGATGCATTTATGAAAACCATAATCGCCCTGTTCGCATCAATTCCTTACACATTGGAAAGCAAACGCGACGAAGCCTATTTTCACACGGCATTCTTTTTAATGGTCAGTGCTTCGGGAGTCAATGCCCAAAGCGAGGTACTGACCTGTGACGGACGAATCGATCTCGTGATGGAATTCACCGATAAGATTTATATCATCGAATTCAAGTGCAATCAGAGCGCGGAAGCCGGTATCAAACAGATTCGCGCAAAAGGCTATGATCAGAAATTCAAACAGAGCGGCAAGAAAATTATTCTTATGGGGATTAATTTCGATACGGAAAATCGGAATGTGGCGGAGTGGAAGGCAGTTTGAAATTCATACTTAAACTACTATGGATGCTGATTACCTTCATGTTCTGGTATGAACAGATGATCGAAGGCTATCGATGCGCACGGGTGCATACCCTGATGCTTCGGAGATAAAAAGAACATCAGAAACGGCATCGACCCAGCCTATCTGGCTAAAGATGTATATTTGAGCTTGCAACTCCGGATTTATTGCAAAGCATTGGGTTTAATACCCCATTGCTTGCGATGTTAAAATTGGT
>JAOZRC010000006.1:7681-23571 GCA_029940345.1 Desulfobacterales bacterium | reverse complement strand
GAACACAGCACCTCAATGGGCATATTATTTTGATTATAGGTAATGCTTTCCATATATAGCCCAGCCGCGCCGCTTTGCAGATCAAACAGGGATGCGATTTCAGGTGCCAGATTAACGGCCCGAATCGATTGTCCGCTACGTGCCAGCTCAATCTGATACACTTCTGAATATATCTGATACATGGAACCGGTCAGGTCCATATTTAAAATATCGCTGAATTTTTGGCGCGGGAGATAGGTTTCTTCATATATTAACGCAATGTCATTGCCACAGATCAGACGACGTATGACAATCACCTTCTCTTTTGTCCTTAAAAACAGTTTTTGGGCAACCATTTCGGAAGCGGTTTCAATGCCTTTGTGCAACACCTTAACGTTGCTCTTCATACCGGCATTATTCAAATTGGCACTATAAGATGTAATGTGGTCAAGCTTGTGCTTAAAAGGCGTTGATTGGACGGAAGCTACATATGTGCCCAACCCCTTTTCTTTGCGCAATAAACCTGAAGTAACTAACTCGGCCAAAGCCTGTCGCAGCGTGTTGCGATTCACATTGCACGTTGATGCGAGTTTTGTTTCCGAAGGAAGTTTTTCACCAATTTTATATCTGCCGGTTTCAATCAGTTCCTTTAACCAGGCGCTGATCTGCAAATATTTGGGCATGGGATTACCCGGATCAACGATTTGCATATAATTTCCAACTTTAGCATTTTGATTCATTTTACACTTGATTTAATACTTGGGTGCGTTTCCCCGTCATTTTGGAAACAAAATGCAAAATCCCAAGCATCAGCATAACAATGACAATAATACAGGTGCACATGGCATTGGCACTGGCCGTCCAACCGTCATTATCAAGCATGATTATCTCAATTGCGGCCAGATGGACCGAGGCTGAAACCAGGAAAATGACGGCGCTGATGGTGGTCATTGAGCGCATGAAGAAATAAACAAAATTTTGAAAAAAAGCGACGCGTGACAACGGGAAAATGATCTGGAAAAACGTCCGAATCGTATCCCCGCCCAGACTGATGGACGCTTCTTCGATAGACGAATCGATATTTCGTAAATTGGAGATACTGGAGAGGATGCCAAGCGTAAAATTGCAGATAACAATATTAATGACAATAATCCAGGGCGTTCCGTAAAACCAGTAATAGGGCTTATTAAAAGCCAGGATATAGCCCAGCCCCATGACCAGTCCCGGAATGGCCGCCGGCATAACGGACAAAAAGTAGATGAACTGTTTGAAATAGGGTCTGCGAGTTTCCATCATATAAGCCGCCACCAATGTGATAAAGGAGCCGACCACACCCACAACCATCGACACCCATACACTGGTCCAAATAGCGCTGTATCCGCCGATAGATGGAAATTTATAGTGCTGCAATGTCAGCGTCCAGTCGTAGGGCCATACTTTTACGAATGAACCCATGACCACCGTGGCGAAAATGAGAATGATCGAGATGGAAACCAAAGTGCAATAAGCGGTGTTAAGCCACTTTTTCAAAGGGCGGGAGGGGGGAATATCCGGTTTGGCGGCCCCGCTGATCATAGAAAACGTTTTACGTGAAATATAATAATTCAACATAAAGGCCATGAGCGAAGGAATCAGCAGGATAATGCTGATCGTGGCGCCGAGATCAAAACGATACATATTTGTCACCTGGGCATAAATTTCCGTTGCCAGGACGTTGTAGTTGCCACCGATCACCACCGGGTTGCCAAAGTCGGTAATTGTCAGATTAAAGGTCAGGGCAGCGGCGCTGAAAATACCGTATTTGGCCGAAGGAAGCGTTATGCGTGTAAAAACTTTGAAAGGCGTCGCACCGAGACTTTCAGCGGCTTCATCCAAACGGATATCCACGGCGGAAAGCGTGGTAAACAGGATTACAAACGCATGTGGCAGGCAATACAGAACTTCGGATATGATAATGCCAGTGGCTCCGTAAATATTCCAGTCCGTATTCAACAGATGGGCTGTGATCAACCCGTTTCTTCCGAAAAGGTAAATGAGCGCCAACGCCTGAACGATGGACGGCGCCACCAAAGGCATCATGATAATATTTCTGAAAAAAGGTTTCCCCGGGATCGTGGTGCGGGTCATGGCATACGCAAAGAAGAAAATAACCACCGTCACGATAACAGTCGTTGCGATAGAAATATAAAGACTGTGCCACAAGGCGTTGAGCAAGCGGGGGGTGCTGAAATATTTTTCAAAATTGGCCAGCGTAAAGTTGGCCAATCCCAGCTGCCCCTGTTCAAAGAAGCTCAACTTCAAGATGGTCCAAAGCGGAAAAAGCATAAAGAAAAAAAGCAGCAGTGCTATGAAAATGGTGACCGCTGGAACAATGACCTTATCAACATCCATCCGCCGGGAAGATATCTGATAGGTTTGATTGTCTTTTATTGGTGCAGTAGTATTCGTCATCTTTCATATTTCCAGTTAGATTTATTTCCAGATCAGTGGGTAACCGCATTCAGTTTAAACTGAAAACTGTATCCTGCCGAGAGCTATATTAACTTGCGAAAATGCTCCGTGTATATATGAAATGCATCCGGCGGAAAATAGAGCTTCATTTTATCACGCCGTTTTAATCGGATTCTTTCAAACTCCTTTTCCGGGATATCTATCAGCATCTCTTCACTTTCCAAAGCAAAGGTAATCCGCACCACCGCACCCAGGAAATTGATCACATCGGCCGTTGTTTCGATCATATTGGAAGGAAGGCAATTTTCCTCTGCTATGGTCACGCCCACCATTTCCACATTTTCGGGGCGAATGGCGATATGAACCGAATCGGCTTTAATCTCATCTAACCCGGACACTTTGAACTGATATGGGCCGAAACGCACTTTGCCATTCTGTTTATCTCCGGAAAGAAAGTTAGAAGTTCCGACAAACTCTGCAATAAAGCTGCTTTTAGGCTTCTTGTAAACTTCCCAAGGGGAGCCGATCTGCCTGAACTCCCCATCCCGCATAATCACCACACGATCCGCCAGCGCTAACGCTTCTTCCTGATCATGGGTTACATAGATCATGGTGATGCCTAATTCTTCCTGGAGCCTTTTGATTACAATTCGCAAACGAACCCGAATTTTAGCGTCAAGCGCGCTGAGCGGTTCATCTAACAGCAGCACACTCGGTTCAATCGCAATGGCGCGCCCCAAGGCGACACGCTGCTGCTGCCCGCCGCTAAGTTGGGACGGATAATGGTTTTCCCATCCCGTTAAGCCAGTCAATTTGAGCATTTCGGCGACTCTTGAATTAATTTGTGCTTGGGGCATTTTACGCATTTTCAGACCAAAGGCGATATTTTGGTTGACTGTCATATTTGGAAAAAGCGCGTAAGACTGAAAAACGATGCCAAACTGTCTTTTCTGAGGGATGACGTCATTAATTACGTTATCATCATAGATAATTTTCCCGTCGCTCACTTCTTCAAACCCCGTGATCATTCTGAGAATTGTCGTTTTACCACATCCGCTGGGCCCCAGGAAACAGAGAAACTCTCCCGGTTCGATCTCAAGATTCACATTGTTGACAGCGATAAGCGATCCATAGTGTTTACTCAAATTTTCTAAAACAAGCTTTTTCGACATGATCTACCATATCTCCTGATCGGGTTTATTCATTGTAACCGCTGATGATAAAAAAACAGTGGCACAGACTCAAAAGGGCTAACCGTTCATATCCCCCTCTGGTTTCCATGCTTTGGCGTGGGGACATATTCTCGCCAAAGCCGCGCCAATCAAAGGTACCAGTGTTGCCGCGCCGGAGCGTGGGAACGAGATTGGGTGGGGGAGTGAACGGTTACATGCAATTCATTCAGAGCCTGGTCAGGGCGGCATATTTGTAGAATCATCAGGTTGTATCTCGTCAGAGTCCCAATGGGACTCTGAGCGAATCAGAGCATTTTTTTCTACAAATATGCCGCTCCTACGGAGCTTTGAAGGTAATATAGACGTTCAGATAATTAATGTCACAAGGCCAGAGGGAGAAAGCTGTATTGTATACTCGTGTAGGTCATAATTTGGGATTTTGGTGAAAAAAGGTTTCAGGACAGCACTGAAACGTCCTGACACCTGAAACCATAATCTGAAAATCACCAATTATGACCTTGCTAAGTATAATACGCTGACGACCGATAACGCCGTGGCATTATTTATCTGAACGTCTGTAGTTCACCGCAAAGTCGCAGAACTCAGTGTTCGTAGGAGTGCGAAAAAATATTTTTCGCCCTCCCGCAAGCGAAGCGAGCGGCACAGCCAAGGCAAACTTCCAGCCTCGACTTCTCTCTGCTAATTTGCGGTGAACTGTTACCTTTGAAGAGATATTTCATTTCAATTGCACAAGTCGTGATTTTTCATTTACCAGTTTCCACTTTAAAGATGGAGTGCCTGACTTTAGTCAGGCAGTTATTCGTACAACTGTTTATCTACCGCCTGACTAAAGTCAGGCACTCCTTTAAAAAGTGTTAACCACTTTTAGGGCAAAATGAAGGGTACCGAAAATCAGATCAATTCCCTGACTTCTCGTTCAATATCGTTGACGCTTAAATTTTGGTAGGGTATTTGTTCACTCAGGCCGCCGCGACCTTCTCTGACCACACCCATTCGCCGATACACCGGGTGATAGCCCCGTTCCAAAAGCCATGTCCCCAACCTGGCACCCAATCCTGTCTTGATATTCTGAGTTTCGACCGTCAGGACAAAATCGACCCCATTTAAACGTTCCAGTAATTTCTCATCCGGAACGTTAAGGCACGGTTTGTTGATCAGCCCAATCTGGATGTCTTCGGCATTCAGTTTTTCAACGACATCAAGACAGCGATACAACATTTCTCCATAAGAAACGATATATCCCAGCTCACCAGGACGAATAACCTCATCCTGACCCGCTGTAAATCGATATTCCGGACCGTAAAAAGGTGTTCCGTCGGTGTTCTGAATATAAGGTGTGGCGGAACGTGTGGAAAAAATAAAGCGCAAGCCGGGATCATGAAAAACAGTGTCGATTATCGCTTTCATTTGATGAGAATCCGCCGGGAAATAAAGCCGCGTGGTATCATCCTCGGCAAGGCCATTGTCAGCAAAAAAATTATTGATCCCAAAGTGGCAGGTGTTATCGGCCATGTCATCGACGCCGGCATGGGAAAAATGGGCCAATACATTGGCTCGATTTAAGCGCGCCATGGTAATTTCAGAAACAACCATTTCCAGGAAGGCGGAAAAAGTGCCAAAGATTCCCTGACGGCCTTTTTCGGAACCGAATCCGGCTGCAACGGAAAAATTGTTACGCTCCATGATGCCACCGTGAATGTAAATTTCAGGAAATGTTTTCCGAATGTGATGCAGACCGCAGGAGCCTTCCAAATCAGAATCGACGACCAGCACTTTATCTCTTCGATCCGGCATTTCAGTTAAAATGTCGCAAATAATTTTACCGAAGTTATCCCTGTTTTTCGCTGTTTCGGATGAACTTCCCTGAAAAACGGCGGTCGCTTTTGCCACAGTTTCTTCTTTTAATATTTTAACAGCTTTATCATGGCCTCGCGCTGCCAGATAGTCAATCGCCAAATCCACGGGAATGACGTCATGCCCCTTGGAAATCCCCTCAATACCGGGTATTCCGATGGCCATTTTCCTTTTGTTTATCAGCGCAACCGGGCCTTTAGCAGTGAACGCTCGTTGAATTCTTTGGAACAATTGTTCGATGTTTTCACCTTCACCCGTATCTGTCTTCAGGCTATGCCCTTCCATTGTTTGTGCAAGGTCGAAACCCTTGAGATAGTTGCTTGGATTTCCGGCAATGGTGATATCATTGTCATCAATCATCAGTTTGATGTTTAACTTTTGGGCAACGGCATAGCGTGCCGCCTCGGCATCACCGCCTTCCTGCTGGCAACCGTCACTGCCGAACATGACCACAATTTGATCCGGGTTGGCACTGGCCACGCCGTTTACATAACTCCACAGATGCCCCAAACGCCCGGAACTGAAAAAAACACCGTTTTGGTCTTCTCTTTCAGGATGCCCATATAGGCCATGCTTATATTCACGATAGTGCAGCAATGCTTCTGCCGGCAAATAACCGTTCACGGCCGCCATCAAATATTGAATGGCCACGCGGTGCCCGGCTTCGTCAAAAAAAACCGGGAAAACGGATTCGGAGCCTTTCATAAATCCGTCTGTAATCAGCACTTCAGGCACAATATCATACGCGCCCCCGGTATGGCCGCCGAGTCCCTTGGTGTTCGCATAAGCAGTAAAAAAAACAATGCTGTCCCGAGCGATTTGGATATTGCTGATCAATTGCAGTTTTTGTTGCCCGGTGAGCTCGTTTTGTGACAGATTAAACAGGGGGGATTTTAACTGTTCTAAATTAATCGGAAATTGCATTTTTACCTCATTGTCAGTTGATGATTAGGGATTGAATATGAAATAAAGGCCGCTGAACAACCCTAACAAATCGTATATAGACGTCCAGATAAATAATTTCACAGCGTTATCAGTCGTCGGCGTATTACAATACAGCCTCCTCCCTCTATCCTTGTGACACTAATTATCTGAAAGTCTATAGTTTCAATTCGTTATCGGAAATAATCCAGCCGATGAATTTATATATGTTTAAATATGATGGCAGTTGCAATCCTGTATAAACAGGTAGCTATCTATATAGGTGTAAAGGAAACTTCTGTCAATAAAAAAGCGTTGACAAGTCAGCTTTCAACATTCTTAAAGTCTGAATTAAAGACAGCCCGGCCTTTTTATCCCCCTACGCTCTATTTCCCATCAGGCAGCCATGTTTTATTTTTTATCTTATAATCACTGGTCCAAAAATTACAGATCGCGTCAATGGCGCTTTCAATATTCAGGCCGTGGGTGTTGATGACCAGATCATAGTTATTCGGATTCGAGGCATCCCCATTGAAGGACTTTCTGATAAAGGCCCGGCGTTCGGACTCATGGTTGAGAACGCGCCGCTGGGCGTCAGTTTGATTCATATTAAACATACGGGCAATATTTTGCACTCTTATATTTAAGGGTGCGACAATGCGCACGCTTAGTCGTTCGGCGGGCGGAATGATAAAATTGACGCCACGGCCTACAATCACCGCGCGGCCATGTTTACCGATGACGCCAATAACCTTCATCAGGTGTTCCAAATAGAGGTCAGGCCAAAGGTAGCGCTCCGCTATGACCGTCGTTATAAAATCGACAACATCCGCAAGACGGTCTTTCCCAATCGTTTCCAATATCTTAGCGCTGATATGGGCACTTTCGGAAATGTCTTTGACGGTATCACGATTAAATAAGTCAAATTCCAGTTTACGGGCCAGTCCGGGAGCCAATTGCGATTCGCCGCCGCTTCCCGGTTCGGAAGAGATTGTGATTGCCGGCTTGTAAGCTTCCAGGTTTTTATCTCTTTTCTCCTTGGCTTCTTTCCACCTTCGCAACTGTTCTTTGATAAAATTTTCAATTGAATCTGATGGCAGTTCCATTTTCTATTCCTTTTTTGAAATATATAGACGTTCAGATAATTAATGTCACAAGGTTAGAGGGAGGAAGCTGTATTGTAATACGCTGACGACCGATAACGCCGTGACATTATTTATCTGAACGGTCTATAGGGGTTACTTCTTAAAGATGTTATAACTGATTAAAATTTCAAGGGCGCGCGTCACCTGGTAATCAGCGTTCAGATCTTCCATTTTAAGCTTTCCATACTTAGTGGCCGTATTGCGCTTTTTCTTCTTTTTGTCCGGTTTCAGACTTTCTTTATTATCACCTACACTTGGTTCCGCCTCCAAATGATTTTTCAGATCTGCCTCTGTAATAACACTATCATCGTCCTCTTCATCCTCTTCGATGATTTTTTGCTTAATAACAATATCCGGCTCAATTCCTTTGGCCTGAATAGACCTCCCGCTGGGGGTGTAATACCTGGCAATTGTCAATTTAAGGCCATAGCCATCCGGAAGTTCTTCCACTGTTTGTACAGATCCTTTACCAAAAGACGCTGTGCCGAGGATAAGCGCGCGATGGTTATCTTGCAAAGCGCCGGCGACAATTTCCGATGCACTGGCGCTGCCGCTGTTAATAAGAACAACAATGGGATAGGTGCGCGCCGGCGTGTCAGGCGTTGCTCTGAACACCTTATTATTTTTTTTATAGCGACCTTTAATGGAAAGAATTTTTTCATTCTCCAGGAAGATATCGGATACTTTGATGGCCTGGTCAAGAAGACCGCCCGGATTGTTGCGCAAGTCAAGGATTAGTCCTTTAAGGGCGACTTCACCGGCTTCCATCTTTTTTAATTCTGTGAGAATGTCTTCTTCCGTATCAGCCTGGAAATTGGTAATGCGTATATAGCCATACCCGGGTTTCAGAAAAAGAGCTCTGACGCTTTCCACGGGAATGATGTCCCTGATTAATTTAAATTCAATGGGTTTGGGAACGCCTTTGCGAACAACGGTAATAATCACTTCTTGGCCTTTGGGACCTCTCATTTTTTTAACCGCTTCCCAAAGTTTCATATCCCGGGTGGATTCACCATCCACTTTTATAATTTTATCCTGGGCTTCGATGCCGGCCTTAAACGCCGGTGTGCCTTCAATGGGTGAAATTACAGTTAAAATTCCTTTCTGCATTGTAATAACGATGCCAATACCTCCGAATTCGCCTTTGGTGTCGATTTGAAGTTCATCAAAGGCCTCCGGGGGGAGCAAAGCGGAATGAGGGTCTAAGCCATGAACCATCCCTTGAATTGCCTTGTTGATCAGGTCCTTGGCATCCACCTCGTCCACATAATTTTTTTCGACAATTTCCAATACATCGGTAAATGTTTTAAGGCTTTTATAACTTTCATTGCTGCTAGCCGCAATTTTCCGGCTAAATCCGGTTCCGATTGTGACACTGGCAACCATGATTACCAGAAAAATCCCTAACCTTACAAACTTATCTCTCTTTTGTATCATTCATAAACTCCTTTTAGGAACGGTGACAATATCATTTGCCCAATTCAAATTTATTAACTCTTAATTCTAATTGATAATAGTTGATTACGATTTAAGATTTGCCAAGTGCTATACGGGAAAGTTATTTGATTCGCGTTCTTTGGCATTACCTATACTCGCGAAGGCCATAATTGGTGATTTTATAATTAATCAATACCTTAATTCATAGGTGTAAGACATATTTCAAAATCACCAATTATGACCGTGCCAAGTATATCATTTCAATTTCATCGTTAATATGCCCGGTTTTAGCCATTTCAACGGGTCAATCGGTTTCCCATGATGTCTCACTTCAAAATACAGTTCAGCACCGTTGAGCGATCCTGAGTCACCAACCGTGGCAACCACTTCACCGGTTTCAACAGCGTCTCCTTTGGTTTTAAAAATGTCCTCAATGTGGGCGTAAACCGTATAGTAACTGTCGCCATGATCAATAATAACCATGTTGCCATAGCCTTTGAACCAGTTGGCGAAAAGAACTTTGCCGTCACAAACGGCACGAATCGGCTCGCCCTTATCCGCTTGGATGTCAATACCGCTTCGGAAATTGGTAACATTGAATTTAAAATTTTTATATGATCCGAAACGAGAAATGATCTTACCCTTTACTGGCATCATTAGCAACCCTTTTTGGCCAAGAAAATTTTTAGAAGCAGCCGGTTTGGCCAGTTCGGGTTTTGCCAGTTTTTCATTGGTTAATGATTCAATTTTCCTATCCAATGATTTGGCGGCCTGGTTTAAATTTTTAATCACAATCCGTTTCATTTTTTTTTTGCTGCGAATATAAGCTAACAATTCGCTACGCTGGATTCGTTTTTTAGCCATCAGATCAATTTGATCTATATATTTTTGTTCCAGCGACCGTTTTTTTTCCATCTGCGCTTTTTGGCGATCCAAATTACTTTGCAACTGAAATTTACTTTGGGCTAATTGGTTCAGGATGGCCTCATCAGCCTTTAAAATGCGTTCCAAAGCTGTTTTGCGATGAAAAAAATCATAAACGGAATCGGCTGAAGTCAGCAAGGATATATGGCCTAAATTACTGAGTTTATAAAGAGCGACCAGGCGTTTTTCAGCATATTTTTCTTTTTTCAGAACCTGTTCTTTAAGTGTCTCGGCTTCCCGTTCATCTATTTTGATTTTATCCGCAAGGGTGTTCAAATCGGTTTTAAACAAGTCCTGCCGCTTACGTGCAACGCTGACAATATGCTCGATTTCATATAGATCATCCAAAAGCTCAGATTCTTTTTTAGCAAAGGCTTTAACTTCGGCTTTGGATTGCGCGATCTGACGCTTAATCTTTTTGACTTCATTGTTATAATCTTCGATTTGGGGTGTAAGAAAACGAATATATCGCTTCCGGTTGTTAATAAACCCGACTTGCCCCTTGTATTTGATTTTCAGCCAGTCCTTATGGCGCCCGACAATTTCGATGATGTTTTTCTTTTTCAGTGTTCTTAGGCGTTTGCTGTTGATATGCGGTTTTTGGCGAAAATTGAGCCGGTCTACAATGACAACCCCCATTTGTTTCGATACAGGCGTTGAAGATACAGCGGTGATAGCGCTAAACGCTGTCAGGCTCCAGAGTATGCCAAACACCATGCCAAAAATTACGAATGTCCGTTTCGCTCTAGTGCTGCATACAACCGTTGTCAGTAGCATCTTTAAAATATAAAGAGTGATGTGTTAATTGCGTTTGTTCGTTGCCCAAAATTGCCTAAGTGAAAGGAAGCAGCCAAACCATCCGACGAACATACAGCACAGGATCAGACCACAAGATATTTCATGAGGGAAAAAACGAATATCGAAGAAACCGGATGCCAAATGTTGTTTCATATTTGAAGATATGTAAAAAAAGGTCATGTATAAAGCCAGCATGCCGATGATGCCTCCCAGCGCTCCCAGGATAAGGCCTTCTATATATAACGGCGCTTTAATAAACCGATCCTCCGCGCCTACCAAACGCATAATTTCAACTTCTTCCTGTCGGGAATATAGCACTAACCGTATGGTATTTGCCACAATAAATATCGCTGCAATGAAAAATAAACAGCTAAGCGCATAGCCCGTGAGTTTAAACAGGTGGATAATATTGATGTATCGCCCTATCCAACTTTGGCCATACTCGACTTCATCAACTGAGGGCAACGCTTCGATCTGTTTGGCCAGATGTTCAATTTTTTTATTGTTAACCGCCTGCCTTGTCATGCGGATTTCAAAAGCATCCGGAAGCGGATTTTCTTTTAATGTTGTAAAAAGGGAGGATTGCCGTTTCATCTGTTTTTGCAGTTTTATCAGCGCATCGAGTTTAGGTATAAAACGTGTATTGGTGACGCCATCCATCAGCCTGATTTTTTTTTCGATATCTCCGGGTTTGATCAGGGAAGAATCGGATTTCAGATAAGCCATAATCCGAATCCCTTTTTTCCAAGAATCGATCATATCATTAATATTAACAAAAAATAAAATAAAAGCACTGACAATTAATACTGATAAAGCGATGGTTGTGACTGTGACAATGTTTAGAAAGCGATTCTGAATTAAATCCTTAATGGCTCGTCTTAGAAAAAGGGTGATCATATAAACCCCTTATCAAGATAAAAGATTCGTCCCTTGTTCCGACGAATAAGCTCCATATCGTGAGTTGCAACGATAACAGTGCCGCCCCTTCGATGGAAGCGTTTTAACAACTCAAAAATAATGTTGGCGGATTTGGCGTCCAAACTGCCGGTGGGTTCATCCGCTAAGATAATCTTAGGGTCACCGATAATTGCTCGCGCAACGGCAATTTTTTGCTGTTCACCGCCGGAAAGACTTAAAGGATAGGAATTATAGCGATCTTCCAATCCGACCGAGCGAAGCACACTGTTTACTTTTTTTTGAATAAAACGCCTTTTATGTCCCATTGCTTCGAGGACCAATGCGACATTATCAAAAACCGTCTTTGAAGAAATCAATTTATAATCCTGGAAGACGATTCCGAATTTTCGGCGTAGAAATGGTATGCGTTTGGAAAAAATCCTGGAAAGATTGACGCCATCAACTAATATTTGTCCCTGGGATACGACTTCCCCCAAATAAAGTAATTTCAGTAAGGTTGATTTTCCCGCACCACTGGGGCCGCTGACAAAAACAAATTCGCCCTCATAAATATCAAGGTTGATATCCCGCAGTGCCTTTTTACGGCCATAATGTTTATAAACGCCAAACATACGAATAATTGGTATTATGGTGTTTTTTACGTCAACGCGCTGATACAATGGGCTCACTTCAGATTTTCAGATTTATGAATGAACAACAAAGCAAACAGATTATGAGGTTGCCTGTTTTTAGATTGACCGGCTGAAAGAATACTGATATAAAATTTAACGGAGCTTGAAGGAGTGCTGTTCCCAGTTTTCCTTGCTCTGAGCCTTCACTGAATCCCATTAAACAAGCTTCTTCCATATTCAGTGGAGGCTTTTTTATATTATAATTGCAATAATTGCAATATATTTATATGAAAGATAAAATCAGATTACAGGAGCCATCGAACAATGAAACAAGAGTTAATCGAAATTGTGCGAAATAAATCGTTTCAGTACAGTCGGGAACCGGTTTTTAAACTGGTGTCCGGCCGGATGAGTCAATACTATGTTAATTGTAAGCCGACTATTCTAAGTCCCCGGGGGATGTTTTTAACAGGACATCTCATCTATGATGCAGTTAAAGATTGCAGCGTTGATGGCATTGGCGGACTGACCTTCGGTGCTGATCCCATCGCCATGGCCGTTGCCTATACATCTGAACTGAAGCAAAATCCAATCAAGGCTTTTTCTATTCGGAAAACCAAAAAAGATCATGGCATTGTCAAATGGATCGAAGGTGATCTGACACCGGGGGATCGTGTTGCGATCATTGACGATGTTGTCACTACCGGCGGTTCAACAATCAAAGCGATTGAACGCGCCCGTGCGGAAGGTATGAAGGTGATAAAGGTCGTTATTTTAGTGGATCGCCAGGAAGGCGGCCTTGAAAATGTCCAAAAATATGTTGCCGATACAGAGCGTATCATTTCAATTGAGGAATTGAGAGGGTAGTTGTTTAAAGTAACAAGGTTTAAGTTGACATCATATGTAGGGTGGGCAACGTTTTGCCTCTTACCTGATTCATATCTGATGAAAACGCAAAGCGACAAACTTCGTTAATGGAAACAGCCTTTGCCCACCGGTTTGCAGTAAAGCGGTGGGTATCGCCGACAAAGATAGGCGCTATATACAAAATCAGTTTCCGGCGATGCCCACCCTACCGATAATTGTAACCGCACAGATCAAATAATTTCGATAACTTACAATAATTTATGACTGACAAATACTTAATATGTTATTAAGTGACTTGTAACTTTTAGCTTCAAAAATGCCAAAATCAATTTACGTCGAAACACTCGGATGCGCCCGTAATCAGGTTGACAGCGAAATGATCATGGGACAGTTTAAAAAAGCGGGTTGGAGGCTTGCAGACAATCCTGATCAGGCTGAAATCATTTTAGTCAATACATGCAGTTTTATTGAAGACGCGATTAACCAGTCTGTTGACACGATTTTAGAATTGGCGCAATTCAAACAAAAAGGCATCTGCCGTCGTCTGATTGTGGCCGGCTGCCTCCCTGAAAGATTCAGAGCGGAAATTGTTAAAACCATGCCGGAAGCGGATTGTTTTGTCGGAACCGGCGCATTTGACAAGATACTAGCTATTGCGCAAGATTCTATTATAACAGACTGCTGTTTGTTGCCCAAACCGGGGTTGGCGGCTGTCAAAACGGATCCGTCGGCAAGGTTTATCAGTTCAACGTCTTCGATGTATTTAAAAATTGCGGAAGGGTGTAATCGCCATTGTTCCTATTGTATTATTCCCCAACTGAGAGGCTCACAAAAAAGCCGCCCTATTCAGGATATTGTTTCGGAAATGCGAATGTTGATCAAAAACGGTGTTAAAGAAATTAACCTTGTGGCTCAGGAGACAACTGATTACGGCGTTGATTTGAACCCACCTGCCAACCTTAGTGCGCTTTTGGGTGAGTTGGTGCCGATAGCCGCTGAAAACCGATTGCGTCTTTTATACGGCCACCCTGGCAGTATTGATCTGTCTGTCATCCGAACGGTGGCGGCACACACAAATATTTGTTCTTATTTTGACATCCCCATTCAACATGCCAGCCCGTCTGTTTTAAAAAGAATGGGCCGTCACTATGACACCGAGGCCCTGTTTAATTTATTCGCCAAAATCCGCGCCCATATTCCGGATGCCGCCCTTCGTACAACGGTTATCGTCGGTTTTCCCGGTGAAACCGACGATGAATTTGAAGAACTGTTGACTTTTATCAAAATGATTCGTTTTGATCATCTCGGCGCCTTTATTTATTCGGATGCTGACGATTTACCGTCTCACCGCCTTTCCGATCACATTCCCAGGAAATTGGCCCAGGCACGCCATGATCATCTGATGGCTGCCCAGAGGACCATATCGGAAAAAAATAACGCCAAATATATTGATAAAGTCTGTTCAGTGCTTGTTGAGACGGCTCCTGAAGAGCATCTTTATATCGGACGCACCGCTTTTCAAGCTCCTGAAGTTGATGGAATCACCTATATTCACTCTGCCAATCTTGAAATCGGTTCCTTTGCAGACGTAAAAATTACGGATACACTGGAATATGATTTAGTAGGAGAAACTATATGAACAAACGAAAAAAGGAGATTCTTAATGCCGTCAAAGATGACCTTGAAGCGATTGAAAAAGCGTTACAACATCATTTGCAACCTCACCTTGAACTCGTCTCCCAAATCGCCCATCACATTTTATTTAGCGGTGGTAAACGCCTAAGACCCCTTCTCACTGTCCTTTCGGCCCGCCTATGCCGCTATACAGGGTCTTTTGATAAAACGTTATCCTGTGTTTTCGAATATTTGCATGCCGCCACTCTTCTTCATGATGATATTGTCGACGCCGCTACGCTACGCCGGGGAAAACCGGTTGCGCATTTAACTTGGGAAAATTCAACCGTGGTTTTGGTGGGTGATTTTCTTTTGGCCCGCTCACTTTCCATTGCCGCACAAACAGGATTGCCTGAAATTGTTGAGATTATCGCCTATATCACTGAAAATATGTCCCAGGGCGAAATCCGACAAATGCTTAATAAAAACCGTGTAGACTTGACTGAAGCGGAATATCTGGAAGTGATTCAAGCGAAAACGGCGGTGTTATTTCAAGGCGCTTGCCGTGCAAGCGCCTTGATAGCCAAAGCGTTGCCGGATGAAGAAGCCGCTCTGGCAAATTACGGTTATAACCTGGGCCTGGCGTTCCAAATGGCGGACGATCTGCTTGACTATACTACGGACAGCGCTGTCCTGGGGAAAGAACCAGGCGCTGACTTAAAAGAAGGTAAGGTAACGCTTCCGGTAATATACGCTTTAAAAAAGGCCGATGCCAAAACCCGCCTGCAAATGGAATCAATCATTATTAATAAAGATTTCAATACAGAAGATTTCGAAACGTTAAGATTGTTCTTGAAAAAATATAAAGGAATTGAATATACTATAAAACAGGCGACCCAGTATGCTGCCAACGCCAAAGACGCGCTTGCCATTTTTGAGCCGTCCCCGACAAAGCAAATTCTTATTGATGTTGCCGATTATGCCCTGTTGCGCAAAACTTAAAGGTACAAGGTTGAAGTTACAAGTTTTAAGTTTTAAGTTATTGCATAACTCGTCAGTCATAAGATATTGTAAGTTACTGCCTTTATCCAATCAGGCATTGACACTAAAATATGATATTGATTTTATCTGTTTAAATTAGTTGAAGGATTTACGGAATAACTTGAAACTTGAAACTT
>JAOZRC010000006.1:0-7581 GCA_029940345.1 Desulfobacterales bacterium | reverse complement strand
AACTTGAAACTTGAAACTTAAAACTCTGATAGGAGACTGTTATACAATGTTCGTATCTGCAATCAAAACAGGAACGCTGATAGCGATGGTCGTAATGCTGGCCGCTGTGTTGCGCCCGAATGTACAGGCTGAGGAGAAGGCGTCCGACCAAGCGTCTATTCAGGCGATTGAGGCGCTGGGGTCTGCCGTTATATCTGGCAAAGATGTTGCCAAAGCACGTGAACAAGCGATTGATAATGCTTTGACGTCTTCAGTCGCTCGCATCGTCGTGGAACATCTTCCGGAAGAAATCCTGATAAAACAATTTAAAAAACTGAATGAAAAAATATTCAAACATACGGATCAATATGTAAACAATTATAAAGTTTTGACAGAAGCATTGAGCGGCCAAATATATCGTGTAATGATCCAGGCGACCGTTTCGGCTCCGAAAATACATAAGGAACTCTCCGCTTTGAAATTGCTAAACAGACCCGCAAACCTGCCCCGGATATTAATTCTTCTGTCCGGTTCGAAATCCGTCGACGTTTCTCAGTCTGATGAGTTGGCTGCGAATACGCAATTGAGCGATCATTTTGTTGCTGAACTGATTGCCAAACAATTTACCGATAAAAAAATGGAAGTGATTGGGGCCGACCAATTGGCTAAAATGACTGCACCCGAGGATTCAGCGCCTCTGCCGGTTTTAACAGATGCAACCGCGGTTCAAATGGGACAACGAGTGCTGGCGGATGTGGTTATCACAGGTGTATTTGGTGCCTTGCTGACACCGAACACGATGGGAACGGATGTCCGTTCGTTCAAAGGGGCCGTGAATCTGCGCGCTTTGCGCACCGATTCAGGCATCCAAATCGCTTCAACGGAACAAACCAATGTCACAGTCAGTGATGATGAAAATGTCGGTCGTAAAAAGGCCTTGACAAATGCAAGTATACTCGCGGGTAAAGCGCTGGCTGCTAAAATTGTCTCGGTTTGGACGGATAACAGCCCGCAACCTGATACAAGCGCTGTTAAGATAGTTGAAATTATTGTCGAGGGCACGGGTTCACTTTCCAATTTTGTTATGTTTCGCAGGGTTTTGAGTGAATTGCCCGGTGTTGAAGAGATTCAGATAAAAGAGATGAAAGCGGATGAAGCCAGGATAACGGTTCGTTTTCAAGGGGATGGGAAAAAGCTTGCAGATGGTTTAATGATGAAGAGTTACGAAACATTCGGAATTGATATTTTTGAAGTGACGGCCCAAAAAATTAAAGTTGAGCTTATTCCGGGTTAATCAGATATCACAACCGTATACCCCTATACACCCAAAAGAGACACCCAACAGGAATTCTATAATGATCGTTTATGATTTAAAGTGCATTAAGAATCACACCTTTGAAGGTTGGTTTGAGGATAGAGATGCTTATGATCAACAGGAAGCCAATGGTCAGATAGAGTGTCCTGTCTGCAACACGACCTCGGTTTTCAAACTGCCTTCCACTTTTGCAATAAAATCATCCCATCCTGTAAACCATTTATCCAAACAGCAAAACAATAAATATGCTGATATCGAAAAAATCGGCAAACGGCTTTCTGAATTTGTTGAAAATAATTTTGATAATGTGGGACCTGATTTTTCCAAAGAAGCGCTTAAAATCCATTATGGCGTGTCCGAGCCACGCAATATCAGGGGGTCAAGCACCCTGGAAGAGGAAAAAACACTGAAAGATGAAGGTATTGAATTCATCAAATTGCCACTGGCTGCTTCAGAAAATGAAGCTTGAAATTATCTGAAAATTAATATGGTGAATAACTTGGCGGGAATGTGTAATAATAAGGAGGCGAATGATGGCAAAATTGGATAACATTTTTAAAGCGGCATTGAAATTCAAAGCCTCTGATATTCATATTGTTCCTGGTGAACCCTATGTGATCAGACAACTCGGAGGTTTTAAAAGGTTAAAAAGCCCCAAGCTGACGCCTGACCAATGCAAACAGTTTATTTTCGAAATCCTTACAAAAAACCAGAAAGCCAAATTACTAAAAAATTTACAGCTTGATTTTGTCATCGACCGACCCGAAATCGGGCGGTTCCGAGGAAGTGCGATGGTTCATCACAACGGCATAAGCGCCACATTTCGTCCGATTCCCCTAAAAATTCCTTCATTTGAAAAGCTCGGACTACCCGCTGATATCAGCAATATTCTGGACCATGATCGCGGGTTAATTCTTATCGCCGGCGCCTCCGGCCAGGGAAAATCGACAACATTAGCGGCCATGGCAGATTATTTAAACACCCATCGTGTTTGCCATATTGTCACCGTTGAAAATCCCATTGAATTTGTTCATCCCATAAAAAAAGCGGTGGTCAATCAACGCCAGGTTGGCAGGGATACACGCTCTTACACCGACGCTGTCAACGCCGCTTTAAAACAAGACGCCGATGTGGTCGTAATCGGTGACTTGCGCGATATTGAAACGATAACCTTAGCGATTTCAGCCGCTGAAACCAGTTTGGCACTGGCAACCTTGCCCACCACCAGTGCCGCCAAAACCATTGAACGAATCATTAACATTTATCCCCCGGGCGAGCAGGGCCCGATGCGCTCCCGTTTCTGTGACTGTCTGAACGCCATTGTCACCCAGTGCCTCATTCCCGGTTCTGATCGTAAAAAATTTATGTCTGCCATTGAAATTTTAATCGGAACATTCTCCATCTCAAACCTTATTCGAGATGGCAAAACATTTCAACTCCCCAATCTGATGTTGTCCGGCAAGAGTATCGGTATGCGCATCATGGATGAATCCATTATCACCCTTCTTGAAGAAGAAAAAATAGATATTGACGATGCACTGATGTATGCCTCAAATAAAAATCTGTTTACGCGTTTTGCCAAAAAAGAGGAAACCGAGCAAGATACGGATGCAAGCAGCCCGTCTCAAACCTAATAGGCCCAAACCCAAGAGGAATTGAAAAAGATGACAGCTAAAATACATTCTTATTTTAAAGCGATGGCTAAACAAAGAGCCAGTGACTTGCATATTACGGTCGGATATCCGCCGCATTTACGTGTGTTTGGCAAATTGACGCCTCTAGCAGGTTCTCCTTTGACGTCGAAATCTGTTCAAACCCTTTTATTTGAAATTCTGACACCGGAACAAAAGGCGCAATTAGAAAAAAAACGTGATTTTGAAATGATTTATAACCTGAAAAACGTGGGCCGTTTCCGATGTAATTTTCTATTTCAGCAACGGGGCGTAGGCGCGGTGGTTCGGTATATTCCTGCCAAAATTCCATCACTTGATGACCTGAAATTGCCGGAGATCATCAAAAAAATCATTTCTTCGGATCGCGGCCTGGTTCTGGTGACAAGCCCGCCTGGCAACGGCAAATCAACAACGATAGCAGCGATAATCAATTATATCAATACAAACTTTGAAAAACACATTATTACCATTGAAAAACCACTTGAGTTCATTCATACGAATCAGAAAAGCCTTTGCACCCAACGGGAGATTGGCGTTCATGCCAAAAATTATGCAGAGGCCTTATATGGAGCCAGCCGGGAAGACCCTGATGTTATTTTGTTGGGTGATATGCAAGACCCCGAAACGCTCTTGCTGGCTGCCAATTGTGCTGAACAAGGAATGCTGGTTTTCGGCTCCATTCATACGCCTAGCGCAACGAGTACGGTCGAACGCATCTTTAACGCCTTTCCGCAAGCACAACTGAATCAGGCCCGCACTATGATGGCTGAATCGTTGAAAGCGGTCATATCCCAGCAATTGGTGCCAACGCGTGATGGCAAGGGCTTCTGTCCGGCGGTTGAAATTCTTATGACTTCACAGGCTCTGGCCAGTTCGCTTCGCGAGGGCAATCTTAACCAGGTGGGTGCCCTGATTCAAACCGGTCGGTCACAGGGAATGCAGGGAATGGACAATCATTTGAAAAAACTTATTGAGGAGGAGGTGATAACCATTGAAGCGGCGCGTGCCAAAGCATTGGATAAAACGTTGTTTGTAATACCGAAAAAAGATGATGAAGATGATGAATTCGAATCTGAAAACGTATAACGAGGATAACTATGCCCCCAATTACCCCCATTCGGAAACTTGCCGAACAATATAACGACAAACCGGTTGTCAAGGCGCTGGTGCAATTGATCACACCGTATGTTGACGCGCTGAATACGCTTTTAATGACCCACTTGCAAAGCTTCCGAGATAAGCGCATTATTACTTTCTTTGATGAATTGGCAACCCTGGATATTGAATTAAATCCCGAATTGTTGGTGTCCGAAGAATTTCTGCATTGTTGTTTTGCCACGCTTAAAGCCGCAATCAACACCTACCAGAAAGAAAGAATCCGTAACTATGCCAACTTGCTGGCCGCTTATATAATAGGTGGCAATTTTAACGATGTTGATGAATTTGAAGAGTATCTTAAAATACTTGAAGAGCTTTCGTTAAAAGAGATCAATATCCTGAATACCCTTGAAGCGCATGAAGCGAAACACCCACTCAAGGAAGATGAAAATGAGGGACAACGGGTAAACCGGTTTTGGGCGTCTTTTACCGAAACATTGGTCAATGAATTGGAAATTCCCAAGGAAGAAATTGATGCGCGCCTGATGCGTTTGACTCGCACCGGTTGCTATGATTTGCTGCGCACTTATGTTGTCGGAAGCAAAGGCAAATTGACCCCGACCTATTTTCGTTTAAAACAATTTCTGGATGCTGACGCACTGGAGGTTGTTTTTTAGGGATGGCGTCTAAATATTTGGTAGCCCCTGCAAAATAGTACGGGTCAATAAAATCAATGCGTTTTATCCTATTCCCCAAAACTGCGAACCGGTAAAAATAATGGGTTACATGGGATCATGTTTTGTTTTTATACGACCTGCACTGTTTTGTAAGTGCCACCGGTGTGTCGACAAAATAATTCAGTTAAACAACTTAAGGATCAAGGACGAAATAACTTCCCCATTTGGAGTGTAGGCTTCAGCTTGCGGGGCTACTGACGCAAACTGAAGTTTGCACTCCTCGTCTGAAAATTGGGAAGTTATTTCATCTCCATTCCTAACGTAGTGAAATTTAATATGTGCCTGTCTATAAATCGTTTTTCTCTGTTGGTTGAGATTAACAGGCTACCCACATAAGGCGGGACAGACTCAAATCTGAGCCGGTATTAGTGTAACGGTTGTTTGGTCTCATCATTTTATCTCCTTTTTAATAATACTCGGTTAAATAATTGGCATCCTTCATTTGACAGTTTACACTTTGTCCGGTAGGGGCATAATATTTATAGAACAAAGGCTAATAAATACGATAAGCTCCGTAGGGCATGCGCGTCAAGCTAAGAGGGTAATCAGTTGTTTTATTAGAATAAAATATCACCAGAAAAACCATGTGTGAATTGTAAATCTTGATCGCAAAAGCGTAGGGGCGACCCTTGTGGTCACCCTGCGTCCTAATTGGGCGACCACAAGGGTCGCCCCTACATCGTTGCGGGCTGGCAATGTATGACTATATATAGAATAAAAACAATAGGTTTTTACCTTAGCTTGACGCGCATGCCCGTAGGGACGAAATAGAAAAAGTTAAACTACTTTCAACCTATTTTGAAAGATGCCCTTCCATGTTTTCTGAAAACAAACGGATATCCTGCATCGGAAACGGAATGGTGATATCCGCGCTTTTAAAAGATTTATAAATACTATGATTCATCGCATGAATAAGCCGGCCTTTATAGAGGGGCCGGGATGTCCAGCATAAAAGCTCGAAATCAAGCGACCAATCTCCGAATTTCCGAAAGCGCGTTTTAGGTTCAGGAGAAGCCAAAACCAGGTGATGGGTGCGTGCAAGCTTTAAAAGGATCTTTTCAACTTTGTCTATATCCGTTCCGAAAGCGACAGACACCGGAATCCGAACCCTGAAACGGGATTCAGGGGCGCTTTCATTAACGATCTTGCTATTGGTAATAACGGAATTGGGTATTGATATCTGAACATCGTCACGGGTCAGAATTTGGGTGCTTCGCATACCCACCATCAATACCTCGCCCCGTTCACCGGATTCAAGGATGATAAAATCACCCGCCCTGAAGGGCCGATCAAGCAGGATACTGACACCCCCAAAAAAATTAGCGAAAGTTTCCTTGGAGGCCAACGCGATGGCGGCACCGACAAGACCGGCGGAAGCGAAAACCGCTGTCAGCGACAGCCCGAGGTAACCGGCCGTATTCCAGAGCAATAAAACCATAAATATCAGCGTAATACAACGGAAAATCAAGCGGGTGACATTTTCATCGATACTTTTCGGTTTTATCCGGGAGGATGCGATGATAGCCTCTGTCAAAGCATTGCTGACAATGATGATAAACCAAGCCGTGGCTAAAAAAAAGCTGAACCTGAGCCCCTTTTTCATGAGTTCCAGAAAAAAACCGGTGATATTGATCTGTTTGTCGGCCACATGTTCAATCAATAAAGCCACTATCATAAACGTCAACGGGCGCAATACTGTTTTCCAGGATTTGGTTTCACGGGCTTCCGGCTCTTTTTCTTCGTTCAAGCGGGGACGGGTGCGTTGGAAAACGATTATGACCATCATTGTGCCAACCATCATAATCATCAACAATGCGACCCACTGCCACACCATTTGCTCAAAGAAGCCAATTTTCGTCCAATCCGGCAACCGCTGAATCAGGCGGAGAGGAATCATCGGTCCCGGGCTATAGATATAGTTTTCGTACGCGTCTTCCGTAGATCCGGGCTTATACGGCAAATGACGTACGCTTGCATAAAATTGCCTGATGCGGCCAACGGTGTCCGTACTGAAAAGAAACTCGTCCTTGCGTTCACCTTTGACTATTTTATTTATCTTAATTTCAGTGTCAGGGATAATCCAACTGTCTGTTTTATTTGTTGCGACAAAATCAATACCGGGTATAGCCTTCATAGGGGGGATGTCGATACGATCAAGAATCTCGTTAAGAAGCAACGCTGTTTCAATGCCCTCATCCTCTATAAACTTGGGCGCGATCTTACTCATATCAAAGCATCTTGATGCCTTTAAGATTTCGTTTTTGCCAAGTTTATTGTTATAGCCGCTTTCAAGGTTAATTTGGTGCGAGCGTTTCATTTGTTCAATAAAATACTTCATGGTATTCCTGGGGCTTGTCGTATCAGGCGGGGCCAGGATGTTATTTTCGAGCGCGGCAAGGGGGATTGAGTTTAATATCAATAATAAAAACAACAGCCATAGAAAAAACACTTTTTTATGCTCATCAAGCGTTTTACGGCGATGCGGTGCTTTGGCTTCGAATAGTGCTTCCATCTTTTCTCCAAATTACAATAGATTGAAAGAAAATTGCGAAAATCGGGAAAAGGTGTACATACAGGTTGGGTATAATCATAGTCGTTCACAACTTCGGATATGACTTGTTTCGCAATGGCCTTTTTTCACTTTTTTTCAGCCTTTTCCAGTCAGGATACTCTTTTTTCAGTTGTTTCCTGACAGTATTTTTACTGATTATAACGGATTTGGGAAAGAGGTTATGCCGCAGAGCGGCAAAGTGATATAGCCTGGGGTTTCAACCCCAGG
>JAOZRC010000280.1 GCA_029940345.1 Desulfobacterales bacterium | reverse complement strand
TTACGAGGCGGAGCCTCGTAACGAGCGGAAGTGTCCCGGCTTATGTTGGTAGCCCAAAAAAGTATAAACAGTCACATGAAGGATATCCTTAATTCGGTATATTCTAATCTGGAAATAACCTGAAGCTTTAACCCTGATCTGTTTAGTAATTGTCACCCAAATAACTTCCCTATCCGGAGTGCAAGCTTCAGTTTGCCGGTTCCGACATTTGGGAACGCAAAATAACTAAAGCTTACATTCCTGAAAACGGGGGCGTTATTTAGTCACTCGTCAGTTATAAGTCATCGTAACTTACTGAAATCATTTGTATTGAAAGTATTGTGAAATTTTTGGCATCCTTCAAAATAGCATCAAAGTAGTTTACACTTTTTTATATCGTCCCTACGGGACTTGTTGTATAGACATGAATTTTTCTGTAGATATTATGTTCCTAACGGGACAAAGTGTAAACTGGCAAATAAAGGATGCCAATTTTTTTTAATTTGAATGATTACAGAGAGTTGCGAGATAGCTTGGAACTTTTGCACTGTCGAGTTCGTCACAAGCTGTTTCGTTGCGGAAAACGGTTAAATTTTTCCGCAATAAGTTGTGATAGTGTTATATGTGCTGTTAACCCTAATGAACGGAGGAAGAAAAGTATGGAGGTAACACGGAGGACGTTTATTAAAGTGACAGGTGCGGCGGCGGCCGGTTTGGCTGTCAGCGGCCTGGGATTTGATTTGAAACCGGTCAAAGCCCATGCGCAGATGCTTAAAACGGTGTATGCCAAAGAAACCACCACTATATGTTGCTATTGCGCAGTGGGATGCGGTGCAATCGTGCACACCAGCAAAAAAGGAGATGGCCGGGTGATTAACATCGAAGGCGACCCGGGCCATGTGATCAATCGTGGGGCGCTCTGTTCCAAAGGCGCGTCCCTGTCCCAACTGGTTGAAAATACCAACCGCGCCACAGAGCCGATGTACCGGGCGCCAAAATCCAAAGAGTGGCGCACCGTATCATGGGACTGGGCTTTAAGTGAAATCGCCAAACGCGTGCAAGCAACGCGGGATGCGACTTTTACCGCAAAGAACGCTAAGGGGCAATTGGTCAATCGCACCACCGCTATCGCCTCAGTGGGTAGCGCTGCGATTGATAATGAGGAGTGCTGGATTTTCCAGGCGCTCTTGCGTGCCATGGGACTGGTGTATGTCGAACACCAGGCGCGTATCTGACATAGCGCAACTGTTGCGGCTCTGGCAGAGTCGTTCGGACGCGGTGCTATGACAAATCACTGGATTGATATTAAAAACAGCGATTGCATTTTGATTATGGGATCAAATGCCGCTGAAAATCACCCGATCTCTTTTAAATATGTAACCGAAGCACAGAAAAACGGCGCCAAACTGATCAGCGTCGATCCACGTTTTACCCGCACTTCGTCGAAAGCGGATATTTATACGGCTTTACGTTCAGGTACGGATATCGCCTTTCTCGGTGGTATGATAAAATATATTCTGGACAACAAGCTCTATCAAGAAGAGTATGTCGCTAATTACACCAACGCACCGTTTTTGGTGGGCAAAAAGTTTGATTTTAAAAATGGTCTTTTTGCCGGGTTTGATTCCAAAAACAAAAAATATGACAAAAGCGCCTGGAGTTTCCAAATGGACGAACACGGCATCCCTAAAATGGATCGCTCATTAAAGGACAGCCGTTGTGTGCTTCAGCTTTTGAAAAAACATTTCAGCCGCTACAACATGAAGCGGGTTTCTGAAATTACCGGAACGCCGGAAGCGGACCTTAAAGAAATCTATAAAACCTACAGCGCCACAGGCGCTAAAGGCAAAGCCGCTACCATTATGTACGCGATGGGCTGGACCCAGCATACGGTGGGCACCCAGAATATCCGCACCATGGCGATTATCCAGTTGTTGTTAGGAAATATGGGCGTTGCCGGCGGCGGTGTGAATGCTTTGCGCGGTGAATCCAATGTGCAGGGTTCCACCGATCACTGCCTGCTCTGGCATATATGGCCAGGATACCTGAAAACACCACGCGCTTCCAATGTGTCACTGGAGGCGTATAATAAGAAGTGGACACCTGCGAGCAAGGATCCCAAATCCGCCAATTGGTGGCAGAATTATCCCAAATATTCGGTCAGCATGCTGAAATCGTTTTTCGGTGACAAGGCTGACAAAGAAAATGCGTTTGGGTATGATTGGCTGCCTAAAGTGGATGACGGCAAGGCCTATTCATGGCTTGATCTGTTTGACGAAATGTACAATGAAAAAATAAAGGGCTTTTTCGCATGGGGCATGAACCCGGCGTGTAGTGGTTCCAATGTCGGCAAAGTCCGCGAAGCGTTGGGCAAGCTGGACTGGATGGTTAATGTAAACCTTTTTGACAACGAAACCGGATCGTTCTGGAAAGGGCCGGGCGTCGACCCAACCAAGGTGGACACCGAAGTGTTTTTTTTACCGGCCTGCGCATCTGTTGAAAAAGAGGGCAGCATCACCAACAGCGGACGCTGGATGCAATGGCGTTACCAAGGTCCCAAGCCATTGGGCAACAGCCGCAGTGATGGCGATATTATTATGGAACTGGGCGCCAAATTGAAGGCGCTTTATAAATCCGGTGGTAAATTTCCCGAACCGATCGTTAATCTCAAATGGGATTATCTCACCGACGGTGAATACGACCCGCATAAAGTAGCCAAAGAGATTAACGGCTATTTCCTTAATGATGTTACTGTTAAAGGCAAAAACTTTAAAAAAGGAACGCTGGTGCCCAGTTTTGCTTATCTGCAGGCTGACGGCACCACCTCTTCCGGCAATTGGCTCTATTGCAACAGTTATACGGAAAAAGGCAATATGGCGGCACGGCGCAGCCAGAAAGACGCGCCCAACAAAATTGGCCTGTATCCCGAATTTTCATGGTGCTGGCCGGTAAACCGTCGCATTATCTATAATCGTGCTTCGGTTGATCTCAAAGGGCAGCCCTGGGATAAAGAACACTGGGTGGTCAAATTTGAAGGCAAGGCCAAAGACGGCAAATATGTTTCCAAAAAATGGGTTGGCGATGTGCCGGACGGCGGTTGGTATCCGTTGCAAAACCCGGATGGCTCGACCCGAGGGGATGCCAAGCATCCGTTTATCATGCGCAAACACGGGCACGGGCAGATATTCGGCCCGGGGCGTGCGGACGGCCCCTTCCCGGAACATTATGAACCGTTGGAATGTCCCATTGAAAAAAACTTAATGAATGCACAGCGGATGAATCCCACGGCACCTGTTTACGATACCAAAGCGGATGCCCATGCCACTTGTGACGCCCGCTTCCCTTTTGTGGCCACAACCTACCGGGTGTCGGAACACTGGCAAACCGGTTTGATGACACGCACCCAACCCTGGCTGCTTGAACTGCAACCCCAGGTTTTTGTGGAAATGAGTGAAGAGCTTGCCAAACTGAAAGGGATTGAAAACGGCGAACGGGTGAAGGTTGAATCCGCACGCGCTGGGCTAGAATGCACCGCGATTGTGACGCCGCGGTTCAAACCGTTTAAGATTGCCGGGAATACGATCCATCAGGTCGGAATCCCCTGGCATTACGGCTGGCGCTGGCCTGAAGATGGCAAAGAAGAAAGCGCCAATCTGTTGACGCCGCCCACGGGCGATCCCAACACCCGTATTCCTGAAACCAAGGCATTTATGGTCAATGTCAGCAAAATCTAAAAGGAGGTGAAGCCCAATGAGTAAAGCATTTTTTATCGACACCACCCTTTGCACCGCCTGCCGCGGATGCCAGGTGGCTTGTAAACAATGGCATGATCTTCCCGCTGAAAAGACTGTTAACCGCGGGACGTATGAAAATCCGGCTGACCTCTCCTTTAACACGTACAAGTTGGTACGGATGCGTGAAAAAGTGGCAGACAAAAAGCTGGGATGGCACTTTTTCCCGGAGCAATGCCGGCACTGCACGGAACCGCCCTGCGCCGAAACGGCCGGCGATCCTTCGGCCATTTATGTTGATCAAGCCACCGGCGCGGTGATTTATACGGCGAATACGGCTAAACTGGAAGCGGATGAGATTATCGATTCCTGCCCTTATAACATACCTCGCAAAAATCCTGACGGTATTCTGGCCAAGTGTGATATGTGTAACGATCGGGTTGTCAACGGACTGCTTCCTGCATGTGTGAAGACCTGTCCCACCGGAACCATGAATTTTGGCAACTTGGATGAAATGATGACACTGGCAAAACAGCGTTTGGCAATCGTGAAAAAAACCTATCCCAAAGCGATGCTGGCAGACGCGGATTCAGTAAGGGTCATCTATCTGATCGCCTATCCGCCGGATTTGATCCATGATAAGGTGATTGCTTCTAACAACCGCTATCATAACATAACCAGACAGGTTGCCTTAAGACGTATTGCGCAGCCTTTTACAAATATTTTGCGTGTATGATAAGTTCTCTTGTTCCAACCCTCCGGCGTTGGAACAAGACGAACTTAACCCAAAAATTACTAAATCTCACACATTATGGAGGGCGAGCGCTTCGTGAGCCGCCAATATAGAATCGAGTCAGCGACAACCGGCTCACGAGGGTGTTAGCCCTCCATATTTTTTTGAGATTCACAAATACTAAAAATAAGCTAATCCCCATGACACAAAAAAATCCAACAATCACACCGGAGCAAATCCAAAGCGCTGCCGCGTCATTACATAAACGCTGGCCGTCATATAAACCCCTGCTGGACTTCTATGCCAACATATTTGGTACTCAGGAAGATTCCAAACGCACCATCGACTTGACGCCCCTTCAGCTTTCGGATGAAATTATTAAGATAAAAGCGCAGGAAAAATTTCCGCTGATTGATATCACTGATTTTGTTATTGATCTTCCTGCGGCAACGACGTTATTAGAGGAAATTTGTAAGATCGCAGTCAATGCCAATGAAGAGATGTCGGCAAGCAGTCAGGCGCTGGCAGAATCCTTGAAAGCGGGTAAAATTAAACCTGAAGACCTGTTTAGCGCTCTTTTGAAAGGCGATGACATCTATTTTCAACAAATCATTAAAAATGCACCGGGCCTTGAATTGAAAGTGCTGCTGTTTATCACCTATTCCGCAATCGCACCCTGCTTGGCGCTTTTTGCAGAGCAACTGGCGTCTTATCGTCCGGAAAACGACGATGATGTTTGGGACAAGGGCTATTGCCCAATCTGCGGCAGCGCACCGGGTTTGGCGATGCTTCAAAACGAAGGCGAAAGAGTTTTGGTATGTAGCTTTTGCCGTCATGAATGGTCTGCTCGTCGTATTTTCTGTCCGTTTTGTGAAAATACCGATTCCGATACGCTTCAATATTTTGTTGTGCAAGATGATGACGAATATCGGGTGGATGTCTGTGAGAATTGTAAGCGGTTCATCAAGACGGTGGACCTAAGAAAAATCAATCGAATTATCTATTCGCCTTTGGAACAGATCGCCACGCTGCATCTTGACATGAAGGCCACTGAAGCAGGGTATATCAGCGGTTTGGGAATTCCTGTTTGAGTTTTCTATTCAGTTATTGATATCCTTCAAATTACCCTGAAAGCAGTTCACCTTGGGTCATTAAACCATGCCGCTTTTCACCTGTCATACTCGGCAAGGCCATAATTTGTGATTTTCAAAATTATGGTTTCAGGCATCAGGTTTCAGTCTTTAGCATAAACGTCCTGACACCTGAACACTGACACCCGGTTTCCATCACAAAAAAGTGTAGGATAGCGTGGCATGGTATATTTATTTTCGGAATTCACCTAAGAGAATAAGTTGCAGGGTGGCAG
Organism: Desulfobacterales bacterium; assembly: GCA_029940345.1. Lineage (GTDB taxonomy): Bacteria > Desulfobacterota > Desulfobacteria > Desulfobacterales > JAUCGF01 > JAUCGF01. Next base: position 1,247 of record JAOZRC010000280.1, on the reverse strand, counting down.
TGAGAGTGTTATTCGTATCGGAATTTCGAGATTACAGCGGTGATGATACATGAATTAAAAACTGAAAAAAAGTATCTTAGGGAAAAAGCGGGAGCTTGATCGCCACCGCCCATTGAAACCTTCAATCGTAAGTAAGTTAGAAGAAGAATTCCTCATCGCCTGGACTTATAACTCGAATGCAATTGAGGGAAACACGCTATCATTACAGGAGACGGAAATAGTTCTGAATACAGGCGTTACCATCGGTGGAAAGACTATAAATGAATATTTTGAAGCCATTAATCATAAAAAAGGAATTGACTATATCAGATCATTGGTAACAAAAAATGAAAATGTAACAGAAAAAACCATAAAAAGATTACATTCGCTTATTTTAAAATCAATTGATGACACCGAGGCAGGAAAGTACAGAAGGCAAAATATCAGGATATTAGGTGCTAACCACATACCTCCGCAATCATTAAAAATACCACGACTGATGCGTGAGTTTATAGAATGGTTTCACCAAAATGAATATTCTGCTGATATTTCAGAGTTTGTGTCAGAAATACATTATAAATTGGTAATGATACACCCCTTTATTGATGGAAACGGGAGAGTTGCACGATTATTGATGAATCTATTGTTAATTAAGCATGGGTATCCTCCTGCAATCATATTGAAAGTGGATAAAAAAAGATACTATGGAGTATTAAATAAAGCTAATTTAGGTAAAAAGGAACCATACGAAAATTTTATTGGCAGGTCTATCGAAAGATCTTTGATTATTTATCTTAATAGTATTGAGCCAGACCAAGCCGAAGAAAAAATGTTTATCACTTTAAAAGAAGCTGCGAAATATTGTGATTACTCTGCGGAATACTTATCCCTATTAGCCAGAATGGGAAGAATAGCGGCAGTAAAAATGAATAACAAATACTGGATGACTACCAGGGAAGCGATTGAAGAGTATCTTGATACCAAATACGCGGCAAGGCCATAATTTATGATTCCAACCGAGCTAATATAAGGTGGGTCTGATGTAAAGCGAAACGGCTTTCCGCTTTCATCAGTGGCCAAGTTTATGTTGACTGCCCATATTTCATGTCCTCTAAAGCATCTTAGAGCCTTTTTGAAAAGTCTTAAATCGGCTGCAAAAGCGTGAGAACGGTTCAAATTTTTGCAAATTTCATGGAAATAGGGCGACTATTCCCTGTTTGAAGGCAAACGCGGGCCAAAGCGAGTGGCTTCACACCGGAAACCGGAAG
>JAOZRC010000279.1:1438-7070 GCA_029940345.1 Desulfobacterales bacterium | reverse complement strand
TTCCTCAACCCAACCTACGACTACATTTAATGTCCCAGCTTATGTTGGTAGCCATTTCGTCCCTACGGGATTCATTGTATTGATATGCATTTTATCTATAAATATTATGTCCTTGGTGGGACAAAGGGTATCCTATTCAAATTAGATGGTAATGGCCAAGTAAGGAATGCGAAAGTTAAGTGGAGCGGAGGAACGGAACGCAACGGTATTTCGCTGATATAACGCGCTGTTCCAAGGATTCAGACCCATGCGAAAAACATAATTTTCGCACTCCGGAGTACTTGGCCATGATTTGTGAACATGATACAAGAGAGGTATGCTTTGTATTTTCTCGTCGGTTGCCAATTCGGGAGCAGGGGGTGCCGATTACGATTGGAGATAAAAAAAAATGATTCAGACTTCAAACATTCAAACCCGATCCGTTGGCATGAAGATATTAACAGACGACCAGATCTGGGAAATAAGACAAGCCGCTTTTGATATTATTGAAAATACAGGGTTTAAATGCCAGCATAAAGAAGTTCAAAAAATGATGAAACAGGCTGGCGCTGATGTGAAGGACAACAATATCAAAATTCCAAGGTATATTGTTGAAGAATGCCTTGTCACAACTCCCAAGGGCTGGACTATTTATGACCGGAAAGGCCGACGGGCACTGGAAGTGGAAGGGGAAAAAAGCTACTATGGCACATCCACTGCCAGTCCCAATACACGGGATGCATTTACCGGCGAAATCCGACAGACCGGCATCAAGGATATCGAACTGGGCGCGAAAGTGGCTGATTACCTGGATGGTATAGATTTTGTCATGCCCATGGGAACAGCCCAGGATGTGCCCGGAAATGCTGCAGAAGTCCATGAATTTCCAGCGCTTGTTTCCAATACGACAAAACCGGCCGTTTTTATCGGGTACTCAGCCTTGGGTTGTGAATATATTTACGAAATGGCTGCCGTGATTGCCGGGGGCCAGGATAACTTAAGGCAGAAGCCTTTTATTATTCTTTATCCCGAGGCCATAGCACCATTTTTCTTCCCTGATGAGACCATTGATCGTATTTTTGCAGCAGCCGACCGGTTTATGCCTCAGTTGCCGGGCTCAACTGTCCAGGCAGGCGCCACAGGCCCGGTCACCCTGGCAGGGGTTATCACCCAGATCACGGCGGAATCACTCATCCATATCACCATTGCCCAGTTGCGAAAAAAAGGATGCCCGGTTGCCATGAGCGGCAATGTCGGCATCCTTGATATGAAAACAGCACTCATGACAATGGGAGCACCTGAGAACAGTCTGGCAATTGCTGCACAGGCAGAGGTGGCGCTCTCTTTTAACCTGCCTACCTGGGGACTTGCCGGTGGAACCGATTCAAAAAGTTTAGATGCCCAGGCAGGCATTGAAAGCGCTTTTTCGATATTGAGCCAGGGTCTTTCCGGTCTGAACCTGATCCATGATGTCGGGTATATGGCTGCGGGCATGGCCTGTTCCCTTGAACAACTGGTCATGGGCAACGAAGTGATCAGTATGACGAAACGGTTTGTAGAGGGCATAACGGTCACCAGGGAAACTGTTGCCAGGCAGATCATAGAAGATGTGGGGCCGGGCGGTCATTTCCTGGTGCAGCAGCATACAATGGATCATTTTAAAAAAGAGCTGTGGAATGCCAAACTTCTAAACCGCCAGAATATTGATACCTGGAATGCTGCCGGCAAACCGTCAATGGAAGACCGGGTAAAGGAAGAAGTCAGGATGATTGCCGAAACTCACAAACCCGATCCTTTAAGCGACAAGATCATATCGGAACTGGACCGGTTGAAAAGGGAAGGCGAAAAGGAAATTCTTGCCAAATTTAAAAAAGGGTAACCATTCACTGGTTCAACGTTCAAGAGTTCAGGGTTGCTTCTATGCCGTATGTCGTGTGATCGGATCTGAAGGCATATCAAAATGAATGATTCAAGACAGATCCTGCATGTGGATCTAAAAGCGCAAAGTCACTTTCGGGAGCCGTTGCCCCGTGGCATCGTTGATAGATTTATCGGGGGGCGCGGCTTTAATGTATGGTATCTGTTTAACCACCTGCCGGTTAAAACCGACCCGCTGTCGCCCGAGAATATCCTGATACTGTCTTGCGGTCTATTGACCGGATCTTCTGCTCCCACTGCCTCCAGGCTGCATCTTAACGCCCTATCGCCCCTTACCGGCATTTTGGGAAGTTCCAGTGTCGGCGGTTATGTCGGAGCGTGGTTGAGTTCATGCAGCATTCATAGTGTCGTAATTAAATCTGAGGCATCCCATCCGGTATATCTTTACATTACCGAAAACAATATTGAAATAAGGGATGCGCGATTCCTCTGGGGCCTGGATACTTTGGAAACGCAGATAAAAATCAAAAAGCAGCTTAATAATACCAGAGTGAAAATCCTCGCTATCGGTCCGGGGGGCGAAAACGGCGCCCGGTTTGCCTGTATCATGACCGATAAGGACCATGCCGCGGGCCGTACTGGCATGGGCACGGTGATGGGTGCCAAAAAGCTAAAGGCGATCGTCATCGCCAGAGGGAGTCAAAAACCCTTTCCAGCCGATTCTCCGGCCGCCAGAGATGCCGTTAAAAAATATGTGCTAAAAATAAAAAATTCCGCCGATTACAAAATATTTTCCGAATACGGCAGCGCCGGATATGTAAAATGGGCCCATGAAATGGGTATTATGGGTGTTAAAAACTACCGGCAAACCCGATTTATGCACATCGATCTGGTGGATGGCAAACGATTGAAAAAAAACGTCGTCCGATCCAGCGGATGTTTTCGCTGCCCGGTGCAGTGCAAAGCCGAGCTTAAGTTTAAAAAAGGAGAATTCAAGAGATGGGAGGCGACTCGCCCCGAATTTGAACCGATGATCAATCTGGGTGCCAAGTGTGGTGTAAGCGATCTGGAAACTATTGTTCGATTGGATAATCTATGTTCCCGGTTGGGTATCGATTCGACTTCGACGGCCTCGACCATCGCCTTTGCCATGGACCTGTATGAACGCGGCATCCTGACTGCGAAGCATGTCGGCGAACTTGATCTTTCCTGGGGAAACGGCGAGGCCATGGAAGTACTGATTCGCCAAATAGCCGCTGGCACCGGTTTCGGTAAAATTTTGGCTCAAGGCGTTTGGCGAGCGGCGGCAATTATCGGGAACGGTGCCGCCAATTATGCGGCGCATGCAAAAGGACTGGAACTGACCGCCTATCATCCGGGCGCCATTCTCGGAACGGCGTTGGGATATGCCATATCGAGCCGGGGCGGTGATTACAATAATGTCTATGCCTGTATCGAATATGGATGGTCGCAAGATAAGGCGACCAAAGCGTTTGGCACGCCCGAAGCCGTGGATATTCGGAAAGCAGGGGGAAAAGGACGCCTGGTGAGACTGTCTGTACTGGTTAACATTATCCTTGATTGTCTGGGTTTGTGCAAGGTGCCGGCCCTTTCCCTGCTGGGCGCCTTCGATCTGAAATACGAGGCCGAACTGGCAACAACCCTGACTCAGCGGCGGATAAGCGCACAAGATCTGTTTAGAGCCGGCGAGCGGATCGCAGCTCTTGAACGCCTGTTTAACCTGCGTCATTCACCGGAAAATAGTGTCGATCGGCTGCCATCGATGTTTTTTAAAAATAAGAATCAGCCGTTGACCAGGGAAAGCCTGTCGCGGATGATTGGCGAGTTTTACGAGGCTATGGGATGGGATGAAACGGGTTGTCCCAGGGATGACAAATTGAAGGAGTTGGGCATCACCGTTTAAAGCTGCTTAACATTGATGATGATCGTGTCGATTACAGAGAACATCGCTTAAAGGCGTATGGATTTATTGAAGGAAGGCTTGTAGTTTTGGTTTATACTAAACGGAATAACAGGATAAGGATTATCAGTTTAAGAAAAGCTGCTAAACGGGAAGAGCTGGCATATTATGACAACTGTCACCTATACCGCGAATGATCTGAAAAAGGTGAAGTCCGAAACGGATTGGAAACGGGTCGACGCTATGACTGATAAAGAAATTACCAAAGCGGCCCTATCCGATCCGGACAATTTTCCTTTAACTGATAAAGAACTATCCGGAATGCACCGTAGAAGGCTTCAAAACAAGCCGGTGACAGATCTGATCACGATCAGCCTTAACCATGAGATTGCAGATTATTTCAAGTCTTACGGCAAGGGCTGGCAAACCAGGATAAATGAAGTTCTTCAAAAACACATAGATTCACACCATGCATAGCACATACTGCAAATCCTGACGCTGATCATTCGCCTGATTTTCTGTAAAATCACGGTTACTGCCATTTCAATGGTTTCCATCTCTGCCAACACAGTTTTTCAGCAGATACCCTCCCTCAACCCATTCCAAAAGATGCATCAAAATCAATTTTTGCCCGCCAAGTTTGCCTTTATCCACCGGAAAATTATCATCTTGTATCAGAAGCTCATCTTTAAAAGCGCTTTGAACCATTGCAATACATTTATCAATATAAATCAAAAACTCTTTGGGTGGCTGCATTTGAAATAAACAGTTAATGATCGCATAGATGCCTTCTGTGCCCTGGACGAGCAGTTCCGCCTGGCAGCGGGCTTTTTCCAGACAGCGCATAACCAGTTTAAGCAGTCCGACGGTCAGTTTGGGACTAAAATCCAAAACAAGAGAGGCAAAAGAAAAATTGGCACAAGGTGAGTAGGTGCGCAGCAACACCGACTTATCGTAGGCATTCATCATATTAAACAGTTTGTCAAGCAGGGCCTGTTCTTTCTGCCGGGCTGCTTCGCTTTCGCAAGGAACATCTACAAAATCGTCATCCAGCCACCCTAAAAAGAAATACATTTTAATTGCCTCGGTTTCATAGATTTGCAGCAGATCACGTATCGGCCGGTCAGACGTCATTAACATCTTATCTGAAACCAAAAGTTTTCTTAAAGCGCGAATTTGCAGCAGCCAGAAACTGGCACGACTGGATTGCCCCGAAGTCGATGTGGCGGTTCCTTTCCAGAAGTTTTCCTCCGCCATGAAAAAATTATCAATCACCATATCGGGATGCAGCGCCAGTTCCTCATCAGTTCCGTTTGTCCGGCTGCGAAGCACGGTTAAAATTCGTAAGGCGGTTCCAAAATAAACTAGCCCCAGGATACAATAAAATTCTTCGTCCTCAATTTTACAATTCTCAGTAACTAAATGTCCTTCCCTGATCGCCCTTTGAGAGTATAATTTGAACAGCGTAAAGTCGGATTGTTTCAGAGCTAAATTCAACAAAAGATGAATCCGGAATGTTCTGGCAACAATGTGAAAAGGATTTAAGCCTAAAATCGTAGCCAGAATTGCGTCAGCTTCGTAAAACATACGGCGGCCGCCGCACACTTTGGCGATTTCTAGAATCAAAATAATATTTTTAGAGGACTGGTGGATTGCGGTCAGCGCTTTGAATCGGTCATAAATCCCCTTGTCAGGATAATTGAGCGCATCTTTGAATGCCAGACAGGATTCTAAGGTGTGAGGAAGCATGTCCGCTTCAAGCAGACGCGGAACAAAATCATAATAGGTGTGTGACCAGAAACAATCCACCGCCCAGACGGTTAAAATGTCTCCGCCGATCATGGTCAATTCATA
>JAOZRC010000279.1:0-1338 GCA_029940345.1 Desulfobacterales bacterium | reverse complement strand
GCCAAGGCGTCGCGAATTGCCTGATTGTAAAGAACAGGTTCTCCGGGCGGCCCTTTTTTCTTGCAGATATCTAAAACAGCCGAAGTGGCTGAATACAGCATACTTCTCCGATTCAGATAGTACAGATTCAAATCCTTGATACATCTTGTCAGTTCATCTCGCAGCCAACGGACGGCGTCCGGACCGATGACACCGCTGCCGCGCCCTTCCAAATGAAAAGCGATACGAACGCCTTCCTGGATGTGTGTTATTGCAGTATCGGGAGAAATACGAGGGAGTTTGAGCAGATGCTCATAATTCTGGCCCTGGTGCGGTGATGTCCTGCATATCCAAAACGCCAGGATTCGCAAGCAGTTCTGTTTTTTAGCTGTGTTGGGATTAAAGTCATTTTTCAAGCGAGTGAACATCGACCCCTGAATAATCGGAAAACCAAACTGTTCGGCGATTTTATTCAGCCATGAAATCAGTGTGCTGACTGAATTTATTTGCGTGTGCCGCTTGGTCAGTTCCTCAATTAAATCTGCAAAGGTAAACCCTGTCAGCGGCGGTCTTTCAAACGCATGCAATTCAACGCTGCTATCTTCTATCAGTTTAAGCAGGTCTTTTTCACCCTCCGCATAAATGAGACCTTCCTGTTTGGCATAACGAATCAGTTTGGGAATGGCCAGATGCGCGATGGCGGGTGTATCCTTCTTGAAATTCAGGAATGCTTCGGCAGAGGGAAACATACCCCAAAGACCTGTTTTAAATGCCGGCTTTTGATTATCCATTTGATTGCCTGTTTTGCGATGGAGGGTGCTAAAGTGAAATTGGTGAATTGTTTCAAGTGAAATGCAATTATTTTCCAATTGTTACATTGATATTTACATTTTATGATGAATAAAGTAAATATAAAAACATCAGTGCATCATTTATTATGAACAAGCTATCTGCAAGTTGATGGAAACGATAGTGCGTAAACACATCGGATGCCTTAACTATTATGGGTCAATACCGTTTGGTGCGGAGGATAATTCCGCGCAAGGGAACACACCCCAAGATCGGTTTTGAATGCCTGCTTTTGATTATCCCTTTGATCGCTTCTTTTCAGATAACAACAATGCGGAGAAATAAATGCAACGTTTCAAGTGAAATGCAAATATTTTTCCAATTGTTGGTTGCTATTTATATCTTATGAGCCAAAAAGGTAAAAAGATAATAGTAACATATCATATATTCTGAAAAAGCTACATAAAAAAATAATATGCTTTCTGATACACGATCACGTTCGAAGAAACGTAAACTTCTCTATTACGCTATCGCCTATGGCTCCTTTATTGCCGTTTTATTGTTGATTGA
>JAOZRC010000278.1 GCA_029940345.1 Desulfobacterales bacterium | reverse complement strand
TTGCCGACGCCCTCACGGGCGCACTACGAGCGCTGTCACCGCTTGGAATAAACTTGGAACCCGGGGGACGAACTTCCAAGTTGCTGTACTATAGTGCATTTCATTTGACTTCGTACTTTTTCACCCTAAAATTATAGAGTTGGTATGAAGTCATTTGAAAAGCGCTATAGTTAGATGTGTATGTTATGAAATGATACATTTCAACAAAATCCGTTAGAATCAGGTTTTTTCGTCCTTTATTCCTACAGTTTGGCGTTTGATAAACGGCTGTACTGTTACCTGCTAAACTGTAAGTTTAGCACTCCTCCAAACTGTAAACCGGAAAATGAAGCATGCCAAAAAATGAAAATAGAATTTAAAAGAGTTGATTCACTATTCAAGATATGACCCCAAATCCCCACACAAATCCCCTTTAGGGTGCGGCATTTCGCGGAACCGTGAATTTAAACGCACTGCCACCCTTTTTTAAGCTTTCCATGCGGATCATACCGCCGTTTTTTTCCACGAATTCTTTGCAAAGAAGCAATCCTAAGCCACTTCCTTTTTCATTCCGGGTTCCGAATGTTGTAAAATGGTTTTCCAGATCAAACAATTTTTTCCGATTTTCCGTGCTGACACCCACGCCATTATCAACCACGGAAATTTCCATGAACTCTTTTTCAGCGATGGCTGTTACCTTGACTTCACCTGATTCGGGTGTGAATTTTAACGCATTGGAAATCAGATTGCGCAAAACAATTGTCAGCATGTTTTTGTCCGCATGAACGGCCAGTGTTTCATGAACATCGGAATGGAGCCTGATAGTTTTTTCCTGGGCCAAATCGGAAAGCGTGCGAATAGTGTCATCAACAATCGTTTTCACTTCCAGGTCGGCAGGTTGATAAGCAATGTCTCCACGTTGGCTATGCGCCCAAAACAACGTGTTTTCCAGCAAATCAAAGGTTCGTTTAGCGCCTTTATGAAGGTCTGTCATCATCCCCAGGCGTTTTTGCTTATCAAGTTTATCATCTAATTTGATTATCATATCCAACGCCTGTATTAATGAACCCAGCGGGCCGCGCAGATCATGCCCGATAATCGCCAAAAGCTTATCTTTAGCGGAATTGGCGCTGGTCAGTTCTTCCTGTGAGCGTTTCAGGCCCAAGTGAACAGCAACACGAGCGACAACTTCTTTCGGTTGGATTGGCTTGGTAATATAATCCACCCCGCCGATGTTGAATCCTTTTACTTTTTCAGATGTTTCGTGAAGGGCGCTGATAAAAATGATCGGTATATCTTTGGTGATATAATCCTGTTTTAAGCGTCGACAGACTTCAAACCCATCCATCATGGGCATCATAATATCCAGCAGAATCAGGTCGGGTAATTCAGTGCGGGCTAATTCCAATGCTTTAATCCCGTTAGAAGCAAATAAGGTTTCATATTTTTCTGATCGCAGAATTTTTCCCAAAACAAATAAATTGGTCGGGCCGTCATCAACGATAAGAATCGTTGATTTTCTTGTTGCGCTCATTTTTTAGTTCCATTCATATCAAAAATTGGGCTTGGTCCTAACTTTGGCCATTTCCTCGTTTCCACGCTTCGCGTCCAACGTAACAGACGTCAGCTTTGATGGACGCGAAGCGTCCGGACCGCGTTCCCACGTAAAACGTGGGAACGAGTAAATCTAAACTTACAATTATCAGCATTGGAAAGCAAATACAAATTCAAGATTATTCGGGAATGGGTTTTATCGGATGGCGCCACAATCTGAATCATTTGACTTTTTAATTGGAATAGGTCATAGATGTCCGAAATATAGAATCACATGTTTGAAACTCGTCAGACGTCTGCTCTTAGAACCTGATAGCGCTTATTCATCCACTGCCATCAGTTTATCAAAAAAACTTAGAGCCTGTTTGGAAAGTCGTGATCGAAGCGAAAAAGTGTGAGAGCGAGGGCTGATTTTCGCAAATTTTAAGGGAATAGCCGGCCTATTGCCATGAAATTTGTGGAAATCAGAACCGCTCTCACGCTTTTTCAGCCGATTTAAGACTTTTCAAACAGGCTCTTAAACGCATCCGCGAATCACGGAGGAACACATGGAAATATTCGGTATTGACATCGGATTCGGATTCACCAAAGCCACCAACGGCAATGAATTTGTCATTTTTAAATCACTCATGGGGGAAGCGACTGAAATTCAATTTAAAATGGACCTATCAACCGATACGTTTGCAAAAAACCTGCATGTTACGATTGATGATCAATCTTATTTTATCGGGGATTTCGCCGAACAACAGTCTAATGCGCGCAAATACACACTGGACCAAGAGTTGATGGTCAAAGATTTTGTAAAAATATTCGGTTTAACCGGTCTGGGCGTGTTAACTGAAAAATCAATCCCGCTAAATGTCGTATCCGGATTGCCAGTGGGCTATTTTGAGCAGTATCGTCAGCAGTTCGCAAAAATTTTAAAAGGAACGCATGAAATTACGTTTTATAAAACCGACCAAACGGCAGTTTCCAAAAAGCTGGAAATTAAAAATGTCAAAATGATTCCGCAACCCCTCGGAACGCTCTTAAATTTGCTGATGGATGAGGACGGCAAAGTAATCAATAAAGAGTTGGCGCAACAAAAAGTCGGTCTGGTGGATATCGGTTTTCGCACCACCGATTTTACAGTCATTGATCATTTGCGCTATATTGAGCGCGGGAGTATCACGACAGACACCGGGACTTCCAAATGTTTTGCCGTAATTGCCAAAAAACTGCGCAAGGAATGTGGTGTCAATGTGGAATTATTTCGTTTGTATAAGGCGGTGGAAACCGGTTTTATCAAAATCAGGGGGCACGAATACAATATCAGCAAATTTCGTGACCAGGTTTTTGCCAATGCGGCCGGAACCATTGCCAGTGATGTCGACCGGCTCTGGGCGGATGACTGGGATATTGACACGATCATTTTAACCGGGGGCGGCAGTGTCGAATTGGCCAAACATCTTCAACCGCTGATTGCCGGTAATGTCATGCCGGTTGAAAACAACATTGACACCCGCTTGAATAACGTGCAGGGGTATATAAAATTCGGCAAACATATATGGGGAAAAACGGAATCAGATGACGCTGCTTCATCCTGATAAAAAGTCTGACCGGCTCAATACCTTACGCCAAACGCTCGTTTATATGACGCGCCAATCGGACTCACGCGCCGTCCTGATAAAATCGGTTATTGTGGCTGGTGCGGCTGTTTTATTTACCGTCCCCTATTTAAAATATTTAACCGAAATTGTTATTCGGACGCAGAATTCAGGTAACCAGTTCCAGTTCGAAAGTTTATTTTTATCCCAACTGTTTTTGCTTTTTATCGCCTGTTTTTTATCCGCGCTGGCAGGCTTTTCATTTTCTCAAAGACTTGAACTGCCCGGATTTGGGGATTGGGCTAAATTTGCCCGTTCCTTTTGGAATTTGCTTGCATTAGGGTTGACCATGGTTGCGCTATCCTATTTTTTGTTTGATCGCCACTTCATCCAGGTAGCGCCCCAGATCTATCCCAAAGACCTGTTATATCTGTTAGCGATGCCCCTGAAGCGCGCCTTTACAGATGAAATCATTCTAAGGCTGGGATTGGTCACCATCAATGTGATGCTCTTTAAAAGTAAACCCTTTGGTGTGATCGCCGTTTCAGTTCTGTTTCCTTTTTTATCGGTAAAGCATTTCCAGTTTATCGGCGTCGCAGCCGATTTTAATTACCTGTTTATCATTTCCATTTTGCTGTCATTGGCCACCCACCTGATTGCCGGTTACCTGTTTATTGTTCGCGGGCTTCTCTATTCCATGATGTTTAATTTTGTTTTAGGGTTGAAATTTATTGTCATTGCCTATCAATCTTGAAAATTGATTGAACTTGACATGCCTGCTGTCTTCATTATTATGTCTAAGAGCCTGTTTGAAAAGTCTTAAATCGGCTGCAAAAGCGTGAGAACGGTTTCAACGTTTAAGTTTCTAAATTAAAAAATATGAACGAAAATCAAAAACATATCGGTGTCGCCCAGCTTTTTAACGACACCCAGTTAAAAACCTATTTTATAAATTATCTTCATTTTGTTGTCGCTATCGAAATCCTTATTTTTTTAGTCAGTTGTGTGGGATACCTGGGGGCCAGTGCAGAGCCGTTTCCCTGGAAATTCTACTTTTATGTGGCCTTCCTGGTGCCCATCGCAATCACTTTTTTATTGGGCATTTTTATCCTGGCGTTTAATAAATATGTTTTTGGCAAAAATCCGTTGTATGACACCGCGACCACCAGTGAAATCGGGAAACCGGCTCCTAAAAATCTGACCATCCGCTTACAAACTTTGTTAAGCCACACCCGTCAGATTCCTTTTCTCTTGATTTTGTTTCTACTGGTGCTGGGCTCCTTAATCTTTTACTATTTGGATGCGATTCTTCTATTTCTGGCTGATGCCGGTGAAAAAGCGCTTCAATATGTGCTGATTGCGGCGGCTGTTATCCTGATTTCGGGTCTCATTATCAGCGTTGTATGGCTGTTGGCCAATTACAAATTGCGCGTCAAAATGATGGAACAACAGTATCAGTACAAAAATGATGTTATGGATCGGATGGGAATGTTAATCATGGATGACAATACGGTAATCAGCAAAGATGGTAAAATTATTTCCAACAGTGATTTGCAGGCGATTAGCACCCATCACACTGAAACCGATGATGTTCAATTCCTTCCGGCCCCGGCGGCCATCGTTAAGGAAGATTGAATTGATCAATCATTTTTGCGTCGTTCAATTGTTCAATTGTTCGTAATTCAATTATTCGTAATTCGATTGTTCAACTATTATTGTTTTAACTATCTTTAACCACAGGATAAAATATCATGCTGAAAATCATTATAACTTTACACCGCAGCTTGACCGTTTTTTTTAAAATTGTTCATCGCAGCTTTAGTGTTTTCTGGAAGGTGTTAAGCGCCTGCCAGCGAATTGTTTTCAATCTTGCTTTTCTCCTGTCGATTGTTTTTTTTCTTACCTTGTATTTAATGGGCGCTTCTGACGAGGAAATACCTTCCGATGTTGCGCTGGTGCTGGCGCCAGCCGGGAATATTGTTATCCAGAAAACCTACGATAAACCGATGGCAGCGTTCTTAGGCCGCTCGCGGGAAGAAGAAAAAAAACGTCAAACCCTTTTGCGGGATATTCTTGATTCTTTAGATTATGCGTGCAAGGATAAACGCATTAAAATGGTAGTGCTTGATTTAAAAAATATGGGCGGGGCAGGCATTAGCAAACTGCGGGAGATCGGCGCCGCCCTGAAGCGGTTTAAACAAAGCGGCAAAAAAATTATCGCTATCGGTGACAATTATAATCAGAATCAATATTATCTTGCGGCGCATGCCCATGAAATCTGGCTGCACCCGCATGGCAGCGTCTTTTTAAACGGTTATGGCGTGTATCGCTCTTATTTCAAAGAAGCACTATCCAAACTGATGGTGCGGTTTCATGTTTTCAGAGTTGGCACCTATAAAGCAGCCCTTGAGCCATTTATTCGTAATGATATGTCTCCGGAAGCCAAAGAGGCCAATTTAGCCTGGCTGAAAGTGCTGTGGGATGCCTACCAAAACGATGTGTCCACGCTTCGAAATTTGGATAGCGGGATGCTTGATGATTACATCAACAACATTAATAAACACTTGCGCGTTGTCAAAGGTGATTCGGCCCAACTTGCCTTGAATCATAAATTGGCGGATCAATTGAAAACCCGTCATCAAATGCACGAACAACTTATTGCCCTTGTCGGTGAGGATGATACAGGTAAAACGTACAAACAAATTCGTTTTAGTGATTATATAAACGTGATTCGACCTGAAAAAGAGCAGATACGTCCCGATGCTGATAAAATCGGCATTATTGTTGCCAAAGGTATGATCCTAGATGGAAAACAACCGGCCGGTAAAATCGGAGGTGAATCACTTGCCAGACTGATCCGCAAGGCTCGCGGCAATGAAAAAATTAAGGCGCTGGTGATTCATATTAATAGCGGTGGTGGAAGCGCTTTTGCATCAGAAATAATTCGCAGTGAGATTGCGATGATGCGCAAGGCCGGCAAACCGGTGATCATCTCTATGAGCAGCGTTGCGGCTTCAGGCGCTTACTGGATTGCCAGCGCCGCAGATGAAATCTGGGCGTCTGAAACCACCATCACCGGTTCAATCGGAATTTTTGCAGCACTGCCCACATTTGAGAGGAGTTTGCAACATTTGGGCGTCAGCAACGACGGTGTCGGCACGACTGACCTGGCTGACGGCTACAATCCGGCACGTCCCTTAAATCCCATATTATCCGATGCGATGCAGCAAATTATTGAAAATGGGTATCACCGGTTTATTAACCTGGTGGCTTTAGGGCGCAACATGACACCCGAAAAAGTTTCCAAGATTGCCGAAGGCCGCGTCTGGGATGGTCTGGCCGCACATCAATTGGGGTTGGTGGATAAATTGGGCGGATTAAAAGAGGCTGTTGAGTCAGCCGCAGATAAAGCCGGTGTGAGTGATTATGACATCCTGTATGTGAAAAAACCTTTAACCTTTACAGAAGAATTGGTCAAACAAGTCACCGAAAAAGTGCAAATTGCTTGGGGGCATGATTTCCAGCAAACGCCCTTACAGGGTTTTTTAACGCTTTTTCGACATATTAACGCGGATATGGAGCAAGTCAGCCAATTTAATGATCCCAACGGATTATATGCCCGCTGTTTGACTTGTGATGTTCAGTAGTGAAATTTTAAGTTAAAAGTTTGAAGTGCCTGGCTGATTTGAGCCTTTTAGGGTTTCCCAAAAAATAAACTACCTGAAATGGGGTGTAATTCAAGCCCGTTGTAGAAAAGTGCTCGACATTTTTATTCTTTTAAGTTAGAGGAAGATAGATAACCTCTAATGGAAGGAGTTGAAAATGATAAAAAAAGAAATTTATAAAGAAATAATAGCGGAAGTAAGCGATAGAATATCAAAAAAAATAATTGCTGAAGAAAGTTCTTTGGTTCAACGCGCGACAGTAATAGACAAAGATATAAAAGATATTGTTCAAGAAATCGGACTTC
>JAOZRC010000277.1 GCA_029940345.1 Desulfobacterales bacterium | reverse complement strand
ACGCATTTTGCGTAAGTTATTTATTTAAAATTCCCTAACCGCACAGGTCGAAAAAAATTGGCCAAAGGACCAAATAGAAAACTCGTTATGAGGCTCCGCCTCGTAACGAGCAACAATGCCCATTAAGCTTCGATAGCAGTCGGCAACTTATGATTAATACGCTTTCCATTTTAGTTTACCCATTATTTCATAACACATAAAAATATCCGTTCTACAAAAGGAGACAAAAATGAATGAACGTCCGGCAGAACCATTTAAAGCTGACATTATGGTTGTTGACGACACTCCCGCCAATCTGCATCTTCTAAGCGCAATGCTGCAAAAACGCGGCTATTCAGTCAGGCCGGTGACCGATGGCGCGCGTGCTATTGCGGCGGCGGAAGCGGAACCGCCGGACTTGGTGCTGCTTGATATTATGATGCCTGACATGTCCGGTTATGAAGTCTGTGAAAAATTGAAAGCGGCCAAAGGCGAACTGGCTCACTTGCGTGAAATACCGATTATTTTCATCAGTGCATTAAACGAAGTGTGGGATAAAGTGAAAGCCTTCAACCTCGGTGGCGTTGATTATATCACCAAACCATTTCAGGAAGAGGAGGTTTTTGCTCGTTTGGAAACCCATCTCGCTCTGCGTAATCTGCAAAAACAGCTTGAAACCCAAAACACGCAGCTTCAGGAAGCGCTTGATAACGTCAAAACGCTCAGAGGCCTCTTGCCGATATGTGCGAATTGTAAAAAAATTCGTGATGACGGTGGCTATTGGAACCAGATAGAAGATTACCTGGAGCAACACACGGATGCCTTATTCAGTCACGGCCTATGCCCACAATGTGAAACAGAGCTTTACGGTGATGAAAAATGGTATCAGGAAATCAAGAGCAGGCGCAAAATTAAAGCAAAAAAAGCTAAATCAAAAGAATTGGGGGAAGATGGTGAATAAGCTAAATTCGGAGTTGCCCGCAATTGATCAACCGCCATCGGAAAAGAATGATACACGACCGGAAATAGCCCAAATGCGCGATCAACTTCGTAAAGCGCAACTTGAGCTGATTCGATCAGAGAAAATGGCGACGATTGGCTATCTGGTGGCGAGTGTGGCGCATGAAATTAATACGCCGCTGGGTGCGATTCATTCATCCGTGCAGAACATTGATGATTTTTTGAAACTGGGTGTGTTTCAATTACCCGATTTTTATCAATCCCTTGAACCGCTGCGCCAGCAAGATTTTTTAGCTTTATTACACTACACCAGCGAGCTAAACGTACGGGCGGATACACGCGCAAAACGCAAGATCAGACGTAAATTGCGCCGTCTGCTGGACAACGAGGGCATTGCCGATGCGGAGACGATCGCAGATGCACTTGCCGATATCGGTCTGATCGATCATATTGATTCTTTCTGGCCGTTGTTAAAATCGGCCGAATGTCAGGCGATTATAAATAAAGTCTATCAATTGGCAATGCTGCAACGTAGCATCCAAACCATTGCCACGGCCACAGATCAGGCTGCCAAAGTGGCTTCGGCGCTAATATCTTATGCGCGCCGCAACACGTATGAGAAGAAAGAGGCGGCGGATATTACTGAAGGAATTGAAACAATTCTGATCCTTTATCATAACCAGCTTAAACACGGTGTGGAAGTGATCAGGAAATACGATGATGTGCCTTTAATTGACTGTTATGCGGATCAATTAAATCAGGTATGGACAAATTTAATGCACAATGCCCTGCAAGCGATGAAAAATAAGGGACGACTGAAAATTGCCGTTAGCTCGGATGAATGTCAGGAGCATGTTATTGTACATATTACCGATAACGGCCCGGGCATACCACCTGATATTCTTCCACATATATTTGAACCGTTTTTTACCACAAAACCGGACGGGGAAGGCAGCGGACTCGGTCTGGATATTGTTAAAAAAATAATCGACAAACATGACGGGACCATTTTGGCAAAATCAATCCCCGGCAGAACCACATTTACGGTGACACTGCCTAACTTGGCTTTCGAAGGATGACTTTTAAATTCCTAAACTTGTAATTGCAACAATCTGATATAAGTATAAAATGATGAAAAAATCGGTAATTATATGTGTTGACGATGAGCCAATGGTGCTGGACAGCCTGAAGATTGAGTTAAAAAGGGCGATTGGCGCCGAATGTCTGATCGAAACTGCCGAAAACGGGCAAGATACACTGGAATTAATTGATGAGTTATTGGCGGATGGTCATAGCATCGCGGTGGTCATCTCTGACCATTATATGCCCGGTATTAAAGGAGATGAGCTTTTAACACGTATTCACGCCCGCCTGCCTGATACGCTTAAAATCATGCTCACAGGCCAGGCTGATCTTGAAGCGGTGGGCAATGCCATCCGTCATGCCAAATTGTACCGCTATATCGCTAAACCCTGGCAAACCGAAGACCTGCGTCTGACAGTTGTCGAAGCGGTGAATAGCTTTTTGCAAAAACGGAAATTGGCCGAACAACATCATCAACTGGAATTGATAAATAATGAATTGGCCGAGTTAAATGCTTCCTTGGAAATAAAAGTGGCGGCAAGAACCGCTGATCTGGAGCATGAAATTGCAGAGCGCCGCCTGGCTGAAGCGGCCGCTAAACAGGCCAGCCAGGCAAAAAGCGAATTTTTATCCAATATGAGCCATGAACTGCGCACGCCGCTCAATGGCATCCTGGGTTATGCCCAGATATTTAGAAAAAATAAGGAATTGCCTCCCGGTCTTAAAGATGGCGTCAATATCATTTACCAGAGCGGGACGCATTTGCTTACGCTGATAAACGATATTCTTGATCTTTCCCGCATTGAAGCGCGTAAGATGGCGCTTTACCCGACTGAATTTAATCTTGCCAGTTTCCTGGAAAGCATTGTTGGCATCATCCGTATGCAAGCGCACCAAAAAGGGATTCTTTTCCGATGTGAAACGCCGACCCCGTTGCCTTCCGGTATAAAAGCGGATGAAAAACGATTGCGCCAGGTATTGCTGAATCTGTTAGGCAATGCCGTTAAATTCACCGATACCGGAGAAGTGGTTTTGCGCGTCACCCAAACAGAAATGGATACTTGCCAATATCCTTCGACTGCTCTGATTCGTTTTGAAATCAAAGACACCGGCGTTGGCATGACCTCGGAACAACAGACCAAAATATTCCTTCCTTTTGAACAAGTCGGGCATTCTAAGCACCGGATGCAGGGTGCCGGCCTCGGTTTGGCGATTAGCCGCCAGTTGGTCGAAATAATGGGAGGCCAACTGAAGGTCAGCAGTCAGCCGGGACAAGGATCCGTTTTTGAGTTTGAAATAATGCTTTCCGAAGTGGGCGCTGTCGGTACAAGGCAGCCATGTTCATCGCAAACAGTGACAGGCTATAAAGGCATTCGTCGTAAGGTGTTGGCAGCGGATGACCAACCGGACAATCGTCTGGTGCTGCTGAATCTTTTGGAACCGCTTGGTTTTGAAGTCATACTAGCGATCGACGGTCAGGACGCCGTTGAAAAGTGCTGTGAAATCAGGCCTGATCTGGTTCTCATGGATCTGGTCATGCCGGTTAAAACCGGATTGGAGGCGGTGAAGAAAATTCGAGAGACTCCCAATGTTCGACATACGCCGATTATTGCCATATCCGCCAGTGTCTTTGACATGGATCAGACCAAAAGCAAACAAGCCGGGTGTGACGCTTTTCTACCCAAACCGGTTGTTGAGGAAGACTTGCTCGAATTAATTTCCCGACATATCAAATTAGATTGGCTCTATGGTGAATCGAAGGATGAAAACGCCTCACCTAAAAGTTCGGCCCAAAACTCTGAAACCCCAAATTTCAAAGATAGGCCGATCATTCCGCCAACCGGTGAAGATTTAAAGCAATTATATGAATCCGCATTGTTCGGAAATATGCGAAAAATTGAGGAACAGGCGACGCAATTGGCCAAGCGAGACGCCAAACACAGACCGTTTGCTGATAAACTGAACGAATTGGCAAAAAATTTTGAGGATGAGCAACTCGTCGTTCTAATCGAAGGCCTTATGGAGAAACAGGAATGAACATTGAACAACGCAACAATACCATCTTGATTATTGATGATAATGCCGCCAACATCAGTGTTATCGTTGAATATATGAAAACGTACGGTTTTGAAACGGTGATTGCACGCAACGGTGAAACGGGAGTGAAGCGGGCCAAGTTGGTGCTTCCGGACATCATTTTACTTGATATCCTGATGCCGGGTATCGACGGCTTTGAAACCTGTCGCCGTTTGAAAACCGATGAATCCACCCAAGCGATTCCGGTCATCTTTATGACCGCTTTAACCGATGTGGAAGATAAGGTCAAAGGGTTTGCCGTCGGCGGTGTGGATTACGTCACCAAGCCCGTGCAGCAAGAGGAAGTATTGGCGCGCGTCAGAACCCATCTGAAAATTCAGGCGCAAAACAGACAGTTGCAACAACAGGCCATTGAATTAAACCAATCTCGTCTGATGGCCGAAGCGGCTCTGACAATTGCCGAAAAAGCAAGTAAGGCCAAAAGCGCTTTTCTTGCCAATATGAGCCATGAACTGCGAACACCGTTGAATGCCATTCTCGGATTTTCCCAACTGATGGCCGGCAGTGTGGGAATGAACACTTCACAACAAGACAACCTTGCCATTATTCGCCGTAGCGGGGAGCATTTATTGACACTTATTAACGATGTTCTGGATATGGCCAAAATTGAATCGGGACACACAGTTCTGAATCTGAGAGAGTTTGATCTTTATCGCCTCTTGAATGATTTAGAAAATATGTTCCGTTTAAAAGCGGAAGAAATGCAGTTGCAATTACATGTTGACCTCAGTCCGCATCTTCCGCAGTTTATTATCACCGATGAAGTCAAACTGCGTCAAGTGCTGATTAACTTGCTGAATAATGCTATCAAATTTACGAAATCAGGCGGTGTTGCCGTACGTGTGAACAGTGCGGAATGCGGCGCTAAAGCGGAACATTATTTTGAGATTCAGTTTGAAGTTGAAGACAGTGGCCCAGGAATTGCGGTTGAAGAATTTGATATGCTTTTCGAACCGTTTCAACAGACCCATGCGGCTGAGGGTGTATATGAAGGAACCGGTTTGGGGCTGCCTATCAGTCGTAAATTTGTCCAATTAATGGGAGGGGATTTTAAAGTTCATAGTGAGGTGGGACAAGGTTCTGTTTTTAAATTTACCGTTCAGTGTGATGCGCCCCGGACAATCCCAACGCTGGAACCGCAAAGTAGTGGGGAGGTGGTTGCGCTGGCGCCTGGCCAGCCAATCTTTCGGATTCTCATTGTGGATGACAAATGGGACAATCGCCAATTGTTATTGAGACTCCTGAACCCGCTTGGTTTTGAGGTGCAAGAGGCGCGCAATGGCCGGGAGGCGGTGGCGCAATGGCAAGAATGGCGTCCTGATTTGATATGGATGGATATGCGCTTGCCCGTTATGAACGGTTATGAAGCGGTCAGGCGCATTCGGGAGTTCGAAGCCAAATGTGAAAAAACTGGTATTAGCCAAACGGATAATAAGGTTAAGCATACACCGATCATCGCCCTGACGGCCAGTGTTCTGGAGGATCGGCAATCCGATGTGCTGGCGGCCGGGTGTGATGCGTTGCTTTATAAACCTTTTTATGTCCGTGACATTTTTGAAATGATGAAAAAACAGATCGGTGTGCGCTACATTTATGCCAGGGAAAATAATTCGTCTGCCGCGCCTTCAAACAAAAAAAATAATGATCTGACGGTGACGCCGGAAGCGTTAGCCGCTTTGCCCGCTGATATATTGGCAGACTTGGAGAAAGCAGCCATACGAGCCAAGATAAACGACATCCACACCATTATTCACGCCATCCGCGCTCACAGTGAAAGTATTGCGGATGCTTTGGCGCATCTGGTAGACTGCTTTGAATATGATAAAATATTGTCCCTGATCAGAAAGGCACGTTAGAATAGCGACCTGTGCAATTAAAATGAATTATTGGCATCCTTCATTTACCAGTTTACAATTTGGAGGAGTGCTAAACTTACAGTTTAGCGGTTAACAGCACAGCCGCATATCAAACGCCTGATTGTAAGTTTGGCACTCCATTGAAAAGTGTAAACTACGTTGATGTTGTTTTGAAGAATACCAACCCATCAACCTGAATATCAGCCTTTGGAACCCAGGCGCAAACCACCGTGGATAAAGAAGACATCTCCGGCCAGAGCCTCATTCCGATAGATATCCCCCACCAAAGTAGCCACTTCCTCCGGTTCAATCAGACGGCCGATGGGAACCTGGCCGATAACATAATCGAGCGCTTTCTGGTTCATCCCCTTTACCATGGGGGTCCCCACATAACCCGGCGCAACAGCCACACAACGGATCTTGTCAGCCAGGCCGCGGCGGAAAAACTCGGCGGTGATCACCTTGGGCATCACTGACATAGCCGCCTTGGTGGATGAATAATTGATCTGGCCGGCCGTTCCCAGGCTGCCGGTGGAGGAAACCAGGCAGATCAATCCCTTACAGTTGTGATTGATCATTCGCTCGGCGCATTCGCGGACTGTTAAAAACACCCCGGTCAAGTTGATATCAATGACCATTTTAAAATTATCCAAGGCCATTTTCTTTTTCACTTTTCCGGTTTTTTTGTCCGTTGCCAGCATCAGGCCATCCTTAATGATCCCGGCAAACGGGGCTACCAGGTTGATCTTTCCGAACTTTTCAATGGCTGTGTCGGCCAGCCTGGCGCAATCATCCTCATCAGTCACGTTGCACACCACCGAAACCACTTCACCGCCTAACTCTTTAAGTTCGATCTCGGCCTGCTTCAACATCTCTTCGGCGACGTCGGCGATGACCACCTTGCCGCCGTTTCCAATCCAGTGTTTAGCGATTGCCAGTCCGATGCCACCACCGCCGCCGGTAATAACCGCAACAGAATCTTTAATTTTCAGCATTCTTTACCTCCTTCTTTACTTTTGTTGTTTTTATTATACACTCGACAGTCATAAGTTCTTTGCCATTTAGAAAGTAAATTTTAATAACCTACTGAATTTATTGCGAAGCTTTGGGTTTAAT
>JAOZRC010000955.1 GCA_029940345.1 Desulfobacterales bacterium | reverse complement strand
TTTGTAGGGTGGGTGGAGTGTAACGGAACCCACCATTTATGGCAATTCGGTGCGGAACCCCAGTTTTAAAATGGCCGTTATGACCCTGGCAGAGGAGGCCGCCATTTTGCTTCCCGATGATCCTCAGACGGCAGCAAGGATATTCAAAAAACTATTAGTGGAAATTGCTCGCGTTAAATATTATAGGCCAAAGTCTCCTCGCCCCCTCACAACCACAAGTAACCAAAAAACCTGCCAACAAATGGTGCAAGGGAAAGGTAAAAAAGATACGATCACCTTAATTTAACAGTATTGGGTGTCAGGGTGCGCCAGCCAAATTCCTGGTACCTGAAACCAAAGGCGGAAAAGTATAAACTGGCACATGAAGGATGCCTGCTTTTTCATGCAACCGCCTTGGAATTACTTCTTGACACCCTGTTGATTTGTCTTTAAATTGGCTTCCATAACTTCGAGGAAGTTATCCGATAATGAATCATACTGTTAGCTAAAGAAGCGTGTTTTTTGGCATCCTTCATTTTCCGGTTAATAATTCGGAGGAGTGCTGAACCAGAGGTTTAGCATTTTGGGCTTGCCTATGCTAAACCTTTGGTTCAGTGCTTCTTGATAAAGTGTAAACTACTTTCGGGGTAAAATGAAGGATGACTGTTTTTTAATAACTTTTGTTACTTACAAGGAGGATGTTATTATGAAAAAGCGTACATGGTTAGGTTTTTTGGCAATCGCCAGCATTTTAATTTTCAGCGCCGATCAGGTGATGGCTGCGCCTGTTACCATTAATTGGTGGCATGCCATGCGCAGCGCGCGCGGTAAAGTCTGCGATCACATGATCAAACAGTTTAACGAATCCCAGTCTGATTATGTTGTAGTGGGAACCAACAAAGGCAATTACGATGAAACCGTTAATGCGGGCGTCGCCGCTATTCGTGCGGGCAAACAACCCCATTTGCTTCAATCTTTTGAAGTTGGCACCCAGACGATGATGCTTTCCGGCGCGATCTATCCGGTGTATGAACTGATGAAAGATAATGGCTATGACGTCAATTGGAAAGATTACATGCAGCCGGTGCTGTCCTATTATATGAATGCCGATGGCAATCTGATGTCCATGCCGTTTAATTCATCCACGCCGGTGATGTATTATAATGTCGATCTGTTTAAAAAAGCCGGTATTCCCGAGCTTTCCAAAACCGAGCCTGTCTCTTGGGACAAGTTAGGCGAAATAACCGCCAAACTGGTCAAATCGGGTGTGCCGGCCGGCATGGTGACAGCATGGCAATCCTGGACCCAGATTGAAAATTACAGCGCTATCCACAATATTCCATTTGCCACCAAAGCCAATGGGTATGAGGGGTTGGACTGCGAATTGACCATCAATAATCCCAAGGTTGTCAATCATATCACGCGGCTGAAAACCTGGATGGGAGATAAACGCTTTTTATATGGCGGCCAGAAATATCAAGGGCCGAAAGCCGAATTTATTGCGCAGAATGCCGCCGTGTATATTGATTCCATCAGCGGAATCGCCAAATTGAAAAAAGCGGTAAAGGATTTTAAATGGGACGTTGCCCCGCTGCCGGTGGAAACATGGATGAAAGAGCCTCAAAACACGATTATCGGAGGCGCTTCCAACTGGGTTTTGAAAGGCCATAAAAAAGCGGATTACAAGGGTGTCGCTGCCTTTCTGACCTTTCTTGCCACTCCCGAAATGCAGGAATATTGGCATAAACAAACCGGTTATTTTCCCATTACCATCACGGCGTATGAAAGCTTGAAGAAAAAAGGCTATTATAAAGAGCAGCCCTACCAGGAAGTCGGTATCAAACAGATGACGCGCCGGGAACCTACAAAAATTTCGCGCGGTTTGCGGTTGGGCTATTTCATTCAGATTCGTAATATTATCAATGAAGAATTGGAATTGGTTTGGAATGACACCAAAAC
>JAOZRC010000276.1 GCA_029940345.1 Desulfobacterales bacterium | reverse complement strand
AGTAACACCCTGAATTTACACAGTCAGATTCAACCCTTAATTCGCATTATATGACTGACACTAATAAGCATAATGTAATTTCTTTCTTACACCAACATTATTTCCACGATAACCGACCGTGGGTCATCGCTTATTCAGGTGGTAAGGATTCGACTTTGGTCTTACAGCTTGTTTATCAATTAATGATTGAATTGGGAGCAAAGGCGATTAAGCCAATCCATGTGATTGCCTCTGACACGCATGTGGAAGCTCCTAACATCAGTGATTATTTGCATGACATTTTGGTAAGAATTGAGGCTCATGC
The DNA here is from genome assembly GCA_029940345.1 of Desulfobacterales bacterium. Classification (GTDB taxonomy): domain Bacteria; phylum Desulfobacterota; class Desulfobacteria; order Desulfobacterales; family JAUCGF01; genus JAUCGF01. The sequence goes on along the minus strand of JAOZRC010000276.1, from coordinate 6,836 downwards.
CAGAACTCACGGACTGCCGGTTTCAGTTCACATTGTTCAACCAGAACCCAGTGAGAGTTTCTGGGGTAAACTGATTGGCAAAGGATACCCGTCTCCGACACGATGGTTTCGATGGTGTACCACTAAAATAAAAATCAAACCTGCCAGGAGAGTGATAGACAAAATTGTTCCCAATATGGAAGTGTGGTGCTTTTATTGGGTACCCGAAGTTCAAAGAGCCCTAACCGCAGCCGGCGGATGAGGGAGCGCGAAACAAACAGCAGGGGCTTAAATCCGCATCACGAAATACCTGATGCTTTAGTGCTTACGCCTATTGCAGACTGGGAAACAGATGAAGTCTGGAAGTATTTGTTCAGCCATAATCCTCCGCCTTGGGGAGGCCGCCATGATTTTATGCTGGATTTATATCGACAGGCGGGTGGAGGTGAATGTCCCATGGTGCTGGATTTGAACACACCCTCATGCGGTGGCAGCCGATTCGGATGCTGGACATGCACTGTTGTTAAGGAAGACCGTTCCATGCAAGGATTTATCGAATCCGGTGAAACGTGGATGCAACCATTAAATACATTCCGGAACTGGTTAAAAAGCGTGCGCGAAAAACCGGAGGCACGGGATAATATGCGTCGTAATAATACTATCGGCATCGGGCCTTTTAATTCCGAAACGAGAAAAATAATTCTACGCCGATTGCTTAAAACTGAACAAGAGGTCGGACGGCAGCTTATTTCAAATGAAGAAATCCGATATATTCAATCACAATGGAATCAGGATTTTGATGTGCAGAATAGCGCAATCCGTATTGCTCCGGATTATGGACGGGAGGTGCAAAAAATGGCGATATCAAAACAAACAATTTTATTGAATAAAGACTTAATTGATACGTTGGCTCCACGCTACAAGTTGCAGGAAGCATGGGTGGATGATTTACTTTTTTTAGTTGAAAGAAAATATCCGACAATAGATTCCGGTAAGGCTAAAAACGCTATGGTGGATGATGTGATCAAAATTATTGATAATGCTGTGCGTCAAACCGAGATAAACACCCAACTTGCATGATTTTTCAAACTATTCACATTTATAACCTGTTTTCCTATTTCCATAAGCAGGAAATTGACCTGACAGCGCCGGATGGAGAACGGAACATTGCGATCATTACCGGGCGAAACGGTCATGGAAAAACAAGTCTGTTGACATGCCTTAAACTGCTGTTTGCCGGTGTGACGGAATCCTTGCGACGTGCGGTTCAACGTCGACGAATTCCGGGTAAGAAGCAATACATTGTTGGCGTAGGAGATGACTGGTGGGGAATTATGAATCGCCGCGCCAGACGAAAGGGTGAAACGAACTGCGGTATTCGCATTTGTTGGCAGGAATCTGTAGGAAAAGTTGAAGCTGAACGTTCCTGGATATTGGAAGGAAATCAAGTGTATGAAACGCTATCTATTCAAGCGGATTTTCTTGATGAGCGATTAATTGATAATGATGAATTCGGTGAAGCTTCTGATTTTCTGGCCCGTCGTCTTCCTCCCAGCTATGTTGATTTTTTCCTGTTTGATGGTGAACAGATTCAAGCGCTGGCGGAAGCCAATCGGGATGTTCAGCAGCAACAGATGGAACGTTTATTGGGCATCAGCGGTCTGGACGCGCTTCGAGATGCATTGAACAAGGCAATCAGGCGTTGGAAAAAGAGTGCTATGAATCCAAACGCCAAAGCCGAATTACAACGCTTAGAAGGTGAGCTGAGAACACTAAAAATTGAAAAAGATCATCTGGATCAGAAAGAGACTGAATTAAAATCGGAAATAGATGATTTAGAATCAGCGCGTGGAAGAATCCAACGCCGAATGGATAACCTCAGTGCCTTTGTTCATCGTGAAGATGAGGCCAAACTGAAATCTGAACAGACACGGTTGAACGAAGAAAAAGAGGAACTTTTACTGAAAATAGCGGAAGAGTTGCCGCGTGACATTGTGCTTCTCACTAATTCGACTTTGGTTAAAAAAGCATTGTCCCAGTTAAATCGTATCGTGCATAGCGAACAGACAACCAGAATAAATTTACTGGAAGAATTACAAGCGATTCTTCCTAAACAGATTTTTGGACGTCCGGCTTTTCCACAGCCGGATATAAGCGAAGGTCAAAAAGCTTTTTACCAGTATAAACTGATAGATATCCTTGAAAAATTTTCCGCGAGCCAACCTTCCGATGCAGATGCTGTTTTTAAACCGGATCAGACTGCTTCGCAGGCGGCATTGGAACAACTTACGCCTTATTCGGAAACAGATGCCTTGCAGCGCTCCCGAGTTGATGATTTTAACCGCCTTCACCAAAAACATAAAAGACTCGAAGTAATAGATAAAAAATTGCTTAATGCAGCATCGCTTTCAACAGAAGAACGGCTACGCTTTGAAAAATATAAAGAGCAGATTCATCAAATGCAACGTGATGTGGAAGAAAAAAAAATTCATTTGAAAGAATTATGCAATGACCGGGATAAAAAAGAAACAGCGATCCACAAAAAAAATGATGATAAACATGAATTAGAACAACAAGTGCAATTGAATCAGATTACTGAAAATAAAGTTAAGCTTGCCAATCGGTTTCGCAGTCTTTTTGGTGACATGAAAGATAGCAGAAAAAAAGAGCGTCGTGCAGAGTTGGAAGAATCGATCAACCGGCACTTTAAAATACTGATGACCTCACATCATTTGATCAATCACATTGAACTGGATGAGGATTTCGGTTTGCACTATCTGGATGCGGACGGCAACGCCATCGGTATGGGCAATCTTTCCGCCGGAATGAAACAACTCATGGCTACGGCCCTGTTATGGTCTTTAAGTGAAATTTCAGGCGCCAAAGTGCCTATTGTTGTGAATACACCCCTTGCACGCATTGATCGGAAAAATCAGGAAGCCATGTTGCGTCATTACTATCCGGCCGCCGGCCGTCAGGTAATAATTTTACCTACGGACTCAGAAATTGATGCAAAAAAATTTAAACTTATTTCCCAAAATGTGTACAAAACCTTCCTGCTTGAGAATCCCGAAGGTGATTATACACGCATAAACGAGATTGATCCCGTTCAATTATTTAAGGTTTGATGTATGGCCGATATTTATACAAACAAACAGGATGAAGAGACCATTAAGCAGGTGCGGCTGCATGGCTTGAAAACCCCTAATGCTCCCAAACTCAGGGTCTTGCGAATAGCTTGTGCCCGTTCGCTGCAACTTGCAACACCGCCCGGCAAAGAGTATGACCGTATTGATTCCAATCTCAAAGGAAGTGAATATGAACGGGCGCGAATTACAGGTAAAGGGCTTCAGGCGGATGAATCCGGCCGGCAAAATTTTGATCATGCCATCCGTACACTCCTTTGTGTTTACCATGAAGAAGACTTATTTAACGGCGTAAAGGGCGAAAAACGTTTTAATCAGTTGTTGCAGCGCCATGTACGTCGCGGTTTGCATGAAATCCGCACCACATGGCGTCCGGGTCACGATTTTCATCAGTTTCTTTATCATGAACTTTTCGGAACTGTAACACCGGCCAAACCCTATTCTGACCGATCACAAGTTCTTTTGTCAGGATTAAAAGAAATTGGTATTTCCGCCCGCATTAATGATGTCAAAGAAGGCCCTCGTATCAGTCGTTATCGAATCTATCTAAACGACCTGAATCATCTGGAGCGGATGCGCCGGGGACTGGATAAGTTAGAACTCCATTTGGGACTGCAAAAACAGGGAATTTTTTTATCTGAAGACAGTGAACCCAGGGTGGTTGCACTTGATATACCTCGTCCCAGAGAAACATGGCAAACAATACCGGGAACCCGTATTCGGGAATGGACCGATGGGCAAAAAGCTTCCGCTGCGAAACTGACAGTCTGGTCGGGAGTCAATGTGTTGGGCGAGCCTTTCTCTTTTAATCTGGCGGAATGCCCCCATTTGCTTATTGCTGGCACAACCGGCAGCGGGAAAAGCGTATGTCTGCACGCACTGATTCTCTCGTTGCTCTGGTCATTTGGACCTGAACAGCTACAACTTTGTCTGATTGATCCTAAAAAAATGGAATTTGTCCATTATGCAGGCCTCCCCCATCTTGTTGATGGAAAGATTATTGATGAAATTGAAGGGGCGCAAGATCAACTGGATTGGGTCGTAGAGGAGATGGAATCCCGCACACTGCTTTTGCAAAAGGCCGGTGTGAGCGGTTTGATCGAAGCAAGGGAACAGGGCTTGCTGAATCTTCCCTATTTACTCATTATTGTGGAGGAATTGGCAGATTTAATTTATCAATCCAGAGAGATAGAAGAACCTTTGGTGCGACTTGCACAAAAGGCGCGAGCAACCGGCATTCATCTGGTGCTTGCTACTCAACGCCCGGATGCGGCAACTTTCAGCGGCCTGTTACGAAGTAATATTCCGGCTCGGATCGCTCTTTCAGTTCAAAAAAGCTCGGAATCGAAAATAATCCTGGATGAAATCGGCGCCGAAAAATTATCAGGAAGGGGAGATATGCTTGTCAAACCATTTGCGGGTGCGCCTTCGGTGCGAATCCATGGAACGAATGTCATCAAAGACGACATAATTAATTGTGTGCAGGCGGCTCGGAGGAAATATTCATGAGTATAACTGATATCACTGTTTATGAGTTCCAACCATTATGGCTTACCATTGACCGCATCGGGCCGTTTCAAGGCACTCCTTATGAAATTGACTTTACCGATGCTAAAGATAAACCCTGCAACATGTTTCTTCTCATGTCTGAAAACGGACGCGGCAAAACAACTATTCTGGAAATCATTGCCTGTTTTATAGGACTTTTGGATCAGGAGGCGCCAAAAAAATTCGGTCAGGAGGAATTAGATGAGGGTGAGGGCCGCGCTCAGTTGGATATATTAACAAGAATTCACTGGCAAGGCCGTGATCATCGCATCGTGTTATCAATTTTGGGTGGTGAAATCGGGGATAAGACAGTTTTGAAAGCGTGGAGCGCGGAAGATATGGAAAAATACGGTGCGAGTTCATGGCATCGGACAGGTTTCCGCCGCAGAGCACCAGGCCGCCTGGAACCAATTAACCGCCATGACGAGCTAGTGCTGGATATAGTCAGCGTTATTCAAGACAGCAGGCATTTCTATCCGGAAGGGTTTGAATCATCTACACTCAGTTTGCCTACGGCTCTTTATTTTCCTGCATATCGTGATATTCCTGAAATCCGTGATTTGGAGAGGGCTATTGTGCAACCGGAACATTGGGGATATAAAGCGCTTCATTCTTTTTCCGCCCATGGTACACACTGGACCGCATCACTGGATAATTTACTGGTGTGGCTAAAATGGCTGGATAACGGCAGCTTTGAACGAGCATTAAAAATAGTAAATGATGTTGTATTTAAAGAATATCCTGACAAGTATCTCAAAGGAATTCGCCGCAATCCTCCTGAAGCGGTGGTTAAAAGTGGCGCTCAAACACACCGGCTGGACAGGCTTTCCAGCGGAGAAAAAAATCTGACTCAATTATTTTTGCGGGTCGGTGCCCATCTGACGCGCAATACATGGGTGTTGGCAGATGAACTAGATGTGCATCTACATGTGCGGTGGCAGCACAAGGTGCTGAACCAGATGAAGGAACTTGTGCGGCGGCAACCCGGGACGACACTTATTGCCGCCACTCATTCTGTTGAAATTTTAACCGCTTTTCCAATTGATATAAAAGAAAAAGGATTGGTTAAAGGCGGCTGGATTATTGAGGAAAAGCTGCATTGAATCGGAGGAGTGAGCGTGGCCGGATTTAAAAGAACACCGGATATCGGTCGAATACGTCTTCGCCAGCGTGGAGGCGTTGTTGTTTTTGTTGAATCAGAAGATGATTACCAAATTTTTGCGAAACGCTGGTTTTTTGATCTGGGAGCAAGAATTACCTTTGAACCGGCTGATCGTGATACTCCCGAGCGAGGCGGCGGCGGAAGCGGAGTCGTTTGCAGCTTAGTTGACAAAGCGATCGCTGATGGGATTTGTGCTTTCGGCATCGTAGATCGTGATAGTCTGATGAGTAATGATCTGTGGGAACTGTGGTGGGAAAAGGATGATACAAGTTTTCTTGCTTCCCGTCCTCTTGGAGACCGTATTCGGATTCTTTTGCGATGGGAGCTGGAAAATTATCTCCTTGATGCCGTGGTTATGGAAATTGAGATTGCCGATGAACGTTTTTGTTCAACCCGCTCTGCCGAAACTTGCGCCCGCGATTGTCTAAAGTACGCTGATGAATTAAAGAATTTGGCTGCTGCCAATATCATTTTACAACGCACCGGTGGTAAAATAAATCCCGGATTTGGAACTAACCCGCGGCACGCCGACTCTGAATTACATAACGAACTTATCACTCACCTAACTAAAAAATCTGTACCAAAACCCAAAGAAGTACTGATAGAAGAACGAGTATTAGTGGATCATTTCGATCTGCCCGATGCTGAACCACTAAAACGCTGGGAGCGTCTAACCCGCATGATTGATGGGAAAAGCGCTTTGAAGTACCTTGGTTCAATGTTTGGTGTAGCTCTTGATCAGCGTCGAGGTGCTTTAGCACGTAGGATATGGGAACAAAATAGAATCCCCGAAGATGTTCAAGGCTATGTTGACGAATTTTTACAAGCATCAATATATTAACTAGGACACAGTTCGCATGAGCATCGCATTTTAACTGCACAGACCGAAAAATTTGCTAACAGCGGCAATGAGATTGACTTATTGATAAAAAATGATAACTATTATTACTTTGTTAGATTACCGGTAACTGTCAAACCTTATTTTAGAATTTTAAACCTTA
>JAOZRC010000275.1 GCA_029940345.1 Desulfobacterales bacterium | reverse complement strand
TTTCACCCGCCGAACCGTCCCAAACCCCCTGGAAACCGATTTACCCAACCCCAGATAATCGGGGATAACAAAATTGGTTTTAAATGCACCTGTAAAACCGAACAAGGCATTGCCTTTCAGGTTTACCCGTCTTTCGCGCACATTATACAACAGGACTTTGACGCGCTGCGTTTTTTCAAGCCAACAGTCCAGGTATTTGGCCATAGACAAGATATTGCCGGTTAGCGCCCGCTCCAGTATTTTGTGTCTCTCTGTTTTTTGCCCTGAACGCATATAGCGTTTATAATTTTTTTGATTCAGCGCGATCCATGGAGATTCGAATGCATACCCGATCATCTCTTCGGTATATCCGAAACTGACGGTTTCGATCTTTAAATCCTTTTCGTAAACCGGTAAACATTCACCATCAATGACAACCTGGTCTAACTGCATGAATATTTCAGTAAAAATCCTGACCGCTTCTTCGGTAATCGCGATGATCGCCGGTTTTTCATCAATCAGCTTGAACTGTATCAACGGATAGCGGTAAATGATTTTGCCGCTCACAGGATCATGGTTGTGAATCAGGTCGTAATTGGAAAACAGATTTCCAATAAAGCCTCGGAATTTATGTATTTGAGATGGCTTTAAATGCAGGTTGTTGAAGTAAAGAATTGATTTTTGGATTTTCATATTGGTATGGTTCTTTGAAAATTAGGGTTGCATGATACGGTCAGGGAAAAGGTACCTGCCAGCCGGCCAGCATCTTCCCAATCCCTGACACTTCCGTCTGGCTCTCTTCAACCTGCCGACCCGTTAAAATAAGATCGCCTAAGCGCCCGTTGGGCGTCAGTATTCTGCGGGAGCTGTCAGGTTCGCGATAATTGGTCACGGCATGTAATACCATTTGCGAAAATTAACCGCCCCCAAAAGCCCACTTGCGAGAGCATAATGATTTAACTGCCCCTGCTTTTGAAACAAAAGAATTCCAAGCTTCACAACAACCATCCATAATGGTTTCGTAAGTTTCAAAACATCTATTGCCAAGGCTATCTTGACGCAATTGTTACCATACCTGCTCTGCCGGATTTAGTTCAGGAGAATAGGCTGGCAAAGGGAGCAAGGTTACATTTTTCAGGGCATTGAAATTTCTCTGTTGTATGCCACGCAGCCTTATCTGATACCATTTGTGTTAAATAATCGCCCAATATAAAATAAGAAAACACTCTGTTTTAGGCAAGTTGTTCAAAAATTGGATGGGAGTTTAATTTTCGCAAATGGTATTACTGTGCTATCCTTAACAGGGGGAGAGATTTTGATCTTTTTTTACTTGTATTGCCTTTTTGCTTTATTTCGCAGATTCAACAGTTTTCAGACTTTCTATAGAATATTACACTGAATTGTTGTTTCTGTTTATCATTTATAAATTTAACTTTTAGGTCGGCTTCTTCACATAATTTAATGACTCGGGGAATTCCTGTGCCTTTACCACTATACCGAAATTTCGGATCTTTTTCCAAAAAATAGAGCATGATCGGATTTCGTTCGATGTGGACGCCAAATTTAATATTCTCTTCATTGATCGTATTTGGAAGATTACCCGGGCTGTTTACTTCTAATCGGTCATCAAACAGATTTATTTGAATAGATGAATCAATATAATAATTACGATGGGCAATCGCATTGGCAATCGTTTCAGAAAATGTTTCTTCAGGAATTTCAAGTATACCGGGCGCATTAAAATTTTGATTCCCTTGAATTCTTCTTAGATTTCTTTTTATAAAATATATTCCATCCAGATATTGATTGATTAATTTCCCACGAATAATTTCCGAATCCTTATATTTTTGTCCGGAAATTTCACAGCCTTCAAAATAGGTGGCCTTAATACCGAACTGTGGTTTGACAAATTCAGGATTCTTGCCAAACAGCAATAAACCGGCCAGCGTTAACTTATCATTTTGCATTAATTTAATGTTAACTAAAAGCGTTTTAATCGGAATTTCTAATCTTTCAATTTTCTCTTGATAAAACGTGTGAGATCTGTCTTTGAAAAAATCAAGGTCAATATCATCAACAGTTGTTTCGGTTTCTGATTCATCGGCGTATAAAAATCCTGATGTCTGAGCCAATCTCAGTATTTCTTCAACTGGGGCGCGCCTTTTATCAGCACCGCTTTTAACCCACACATCAACCCGGTTTACGGCATACGGTTTATTGATTCCACGGGGAACCTGAATAATTAAAATACGCTTTTTATCACATATGTTTATTTCTGTTTTAACAAATATCTGTTTGTCGATTTTATTCGACGTCGCATTTGAAATCCATTGATTAAGGCGGCTGACATCTTTTTTGCTGATACCAATTAAGTCGCATTCGTCTGAAACTCCGATGATAATCATACCACCATCTGAATTGGCCAAAGCGCTGATTTCAACTGCCAGTTGATCAATACTTTTGAAATTTGCTTTGAATTGGTGATTTGAATCTTCACCCCTGTTTAGAATTTCCTCTAACTGATCACAATTCATGATCTGCTCCTAATTTTGCAAATCAAATTTCTTCCAGTGTTAAAGCCTGTTCGCCAAGTTTGGCATTGGCGTTTTCTAATTGTTCCTCACCGGCGATAACCGCCACACACGGTGCGTTTACCTGTTGATCAAAATATTTTTCGGCCACACGGACAACATCCTTGCGAGTTAACGCCAAAAGGCCGGTTTTATATTCTTCGCGGGTTTCATCCGAAAGGGAAATCAAGTTGCGGTAAAAGGCCTTGCGTGCCGCGGTTCCCGGTGTATCCGGTTTATCAATGATCGAGCAAACTTGAAGAATGGCTTCCTTGATATCTTCATCGGTGTAACGTCCGGAACAGATGAAGGCTGTGGCCTTGGTAAATACCTTTAATGTGTTGACAATATGGGGGTCTCTGTATGAGGCCAACGAAAAGATGCCTTCACTGCTGTTGTATAAGGCAAAACCGCCGTATGCGCCTCCTTTTTCACGAATTTCTCGGTGCAGATACAAGGAGCGCAGCAGTTTGCTTATCACGGACAGCGCGGGGGCGTCTTCGTGGTTCAAGCGCACGGTTTTAAACGCATTGGCTACGAAAGCGACAGCTGTTGCGGTTGTCCATCCTTCCCGGCGAGATTTGTTTTCATATTCACTGAGATTGGGCGGGATGAAGCCGTTTTTGGCGCCTGTGGGAATTTGATTACGCATAGTGGCGATCGTTGGCACTGCGTCATACAGCACATGTTCTTCGCCCACAAGACCCATTTTAAGGTTCTCCTGTTTGAAAAGGATTTGTCCGATTTGGGTTAGGTTCGCGGCAGTTTGCTCCAGCCGGTTTTGAGAAAGCTCAGGATTGGCGATCAGATCCGTGAGCGCTTTGATTTTTTTGAGTTGGTGAACACCCTGCCAGATTTCGCTTAACGCCAGGGTGGGTGAAAAATGCCGGCAAGCCAGTGCCATCGCCAGATGGTGGCCGTTTTGAACCACCATTGCTTCAAGACCGGCGCGATACTCAAACAGAATGCTTTTTAAACGGTCTAAATCCGTGAAAGCATATTCACACAACAGTTCTTCAATAATGGCAAACATCTTGTCCTGGTTGCGTTCTAAACATTTACCGCTGAAGGTTGTAAAAGGAAGGCAACCTTCGCCGGGGTTGAAACAGGTGCGTACGATGGGAGCCAGTCCCAGGCCGCCGGTATATAAGGAGATGCGCTGGGCCATCTGGGCATAATCGCGTTTTGCAGTTCCCATGCGCGGCAGCGCGCTGCAAAACAGGGATGTGAGCGGAACTGATTCCTGGGGTATTGCGCCGGCACCGGCTGCGGCGGTGAAATAGACGATACCGGCCGTGGGTTGGGCATAACAAAGCGCCGATGTGTCTGAGTAAGCGTTGTGTGCCAGAACTGTCTGAATTGATGGTGGTATTTCATCTAACGCCAACGTGGGCAAACAAGAGAGGTCTTCCCCTGTTTCCTGGAGTTTTTTTAGTGCATCCGCATCTGAGGCGATTTTTGCCAAATCCGCTTGGGTTAATTTACGTTTCAGAGCGGTAAGCTCTTTTTCCACGCGTTGGGTTTCTTTGGCAGCCAGGGTTTGATCAGGCGTCAGGGTAAAAAGCATCCGGTGTGGGTTTTCTAAAAAGTATTGTTTGATCCGGTTTTCCAAAAAGCTGCCCTGGGCCAAGGCTTCACGTAATTTTTGCAAGTTTGCATCAATATTTAAATTCGCTAAAGGTGCGCCGCCATGAAACCAACTGCCGGCAAAAGTAAGCAGCAGTTTGATACCATAGGGATAGGGCGTGTTGGTTACTTCCTTGCGATGAAATTCAATCTGATGAATGGCCGATTCGATGCGTTCCGCTTCAATACCGTTGTCAATCAAATGATTGAAAACGTCAAAGATAATTTTTTCAATGGCGGGAGCGTCTGTTTTTTTAACATCCTTGAGCCCGCAAGCAAAAAGGGTGTCACGGTTATCCGGGTCAAAGCCGGAGCCATCACTCAACGCGGAGCCAATTCCCGATTCGATCAGCGCCCGACGCAGCGGCGAGGAGGAGTTGCCTAACAATATTTGTTCCAATAGCGTTAAAACCAGCACTTCGAAACTGTCCTTGATATCAGCGGTCAACCAGGCAATGCAAACCTGGTATTTTTTTTCCGGGTTTTCATTCGGACCCAACGGATAAGGATAAAAAGCGGTTCGCGGTTTGAGCCAGCGGGGTTGAGGCGGAACATCGGTTTGCGGATCAATGAGATCGAAATGGCTTAATATTTTGGTATTGATAAAGCGTAGATGTTCTTTTAACGGAAGATTGCCGTAGGTATAGAAAAAGGCATTGCTGGGATGGTAATGCCGTCGGTGAAACGCAACCAGTTCAGCGTGCTTTAATGAAGGAATCACGGCCGGCTCCCCGCCGGAATTATGACAATAGGTTACATCCGGATAAAGGGCGTTCATCATCGAACGCGCCATGACCTGATCCGGTGACGACATAGCGCCTTTCATTTCATTATAAACCACGCCTTTATATACCAATCGGGAATGATCTGGCTCTGCGGTCATGGGTTCGATTTCCAAGCGATAGCCTTCCTGTTTGAAGCTTAATTCATCAATATTGGGATAAAAGGCGGAATCAAGGTAAACATCTGCCAGGTTGTAGAAATCTTTATGATTTTGGGTAGTAAACGGATACATCGTCCAATCCGAAGCGGTGAACGCATTCATAAACGTGCTTAAACTCCTTTTGAGCATGGAAAAAAATGGGTCGCGCACGGGGAACAGGCGTGAACCGCACAATGCGGTGTGCTCGAGGATATGCGCAACACCGGTGGAATCATGGGGAACGGTTTTAAATGCGACGCTAAACGTATTTTCCGCATCATTGTTGCTGATATGCACATGTTTGGCACCGGTGGCGTCGTGTTCCAGTTCATATAGAACCGAGTCAATCACTTGCAAGGAGGCAATTTCTTTAATTGTATAGCCGTGAATCGCATCTCCTTTGGCAAGGCCGGGATTATTCAGATCGTTGATTATATTCATTTTAGTTTCCTTTGCCAGGTAAGTCACACTTACCTAATTTGATTTTCGGTTTTGATTTAGGACTGATCTCTTTTTCGAATCCGATTGGCTGGGTTGCTGCGATGTTACTGGCTTCATGCCAGGACCGAAAGCGTTCTTGAGTATTGTTTTTATGGCTTCTTGATCATCGGAAGTCCAATAAACAATTTTAGCACCGGTTTGCATGATTGCGATTGCCAGCCAGGCGAGCAGTAGGGCGCATCCGCCCCCGATAATAATTGCAGTTATATGCGCCAGGGAATAGGTCTGTTTCCCCAAAGTAAACTTCAACGATGTCAAGGCAGATGTTTGCGCCCACTGGTTAAAAATGTCAGCGATTTGCTTCGGTTCTGTAAACACACTGTATATTAGCGTAAAAATATCAAGACAGAGTTTAAATCCGTACAAAATGATGACAATTCCCGCAATTGAAGCAATCAGGGTGATTATTGTTTTAAGGGATTGAAGAGTTGATGGCGCATCGTCGTAATTTTGCCTTTCCATAGATAATCCTTTCTTTAAAATTAATAAATATGATACGATTCGGGTTGATTTTTAAAATTTTCTTGTTAATGTTATGCTTTTTCAATATATATACAGATTTCGTAAATTGGCATCGAAATTGTGCTGATTTTTTGGACACTTTTATCACTTTTTTCTATAAATTCCAAAAAATCAATTAAAATATATCTTATTAAATCAAAATGTTATAAAATTTGATGCTCGGCGCGAATGTCCAATTTGTCATGCCGAACATTAAAATAGTATATTATTTCAGCATGTTATATGAAATATGTCATTTTGAATTTCCGAGGTCTGATATAATGGTTTCACTTGTACAATTGACGGTTACGTTTTAAGATTTATAACCTATCAAGATTGAAATGCAAACCTTTTGTTTCGGATTTTTTATCCGGATGGGAGCGGGCGGCCGATTATTGTTACTTATCGGATGTTCAATATACATCATGCAAACGAAAAAACAGGATAATACAAACAGATTATATTCACTGTTGCAAAAGGGGTATGCGCGTTTCCTAAAAATTCGAGGCCATCCTCACGAAATTGCTTTGGGACTAGCGCTGGGATTGTTTGTTGCCATGTCGCCCACAATGGGATTTCAAATGGCGATCGCGATTTGTTTGGCCACCTTGTTCAAGTGGAACAAAATGTCGGCGGGTCTGGGCGTGTGGGTGACCAATCCGGTAACGGCGCCAGTTATATATCCGGTTTGCTATTACCTTGGCTCCCGGATATACAGTGTTCCCAAAGCGCAAACAGTCAGCGTGGAGCATGATGTTAAAATATTTTATACATTGCTGGTTAAAGCGCCAGAACTATTTATCGCTTTAACCATTGGCGGTGTGATTATCGGGCTGCCTTTAGCCGTTGCGGGCTATTATTTTGCCAATTCCGCCATTCGCAGATATCAGGATGAAATCAAGCTAAGTATAGCTAAGCGCAAACAAAAAAAAGCAATTAAGGCCCAAAAAAAGCGGAGAAAGAAAAAACGAAAAAATAAGCGTAAACGAGGGCATCCTTCATAATAGCTTAAAAGTAGTTTACACTTTCATGGGGAGTGCTGAA
>JAOZRC010000954.1 GCA_029940345.1 Desulfobacterales bacterium | reverse complement strand
AAACTTTACACTTAAAACTTATCACTTCAGAGTCTATAACTGTTGAGCAGCCAGGTTGGCAATACGCGAGAAACCCGGTGGATCCGATATGGCCAATTCGGCGAGAACTTTACGGTCCAGTTCAACGTTCGCCAATTTCAAACCATGAATGAATTTGCTATAGGACAAATCGTTCATCCTTACACCCGCATTGATTCTGACAATCCATAAACGCCTGAAATCACGTTTACGCACCCGGCGGTCACGGTAAGCGTACATTAGCGCTTTGTCCACGGCATGAGCAGCGGTGCGGAACAGTTTGCTTCGTCCGCCGCGATACCCTTTGGCCAGTTTTAACACTTTTTTTCGCCGTCTTCGGGCTTTATAACCTCTTTTAACACGCATTTTTTTAAACTCCTGTATTTTGGGCTTACCGCTGTACCTTACGATATGATCGAAAAGTCAGGCCGGTATTTTAATTTTTACACTGTGAACAGAGAACGTCAGGCATCTCGTGTTCCTATCCGTTGGGCAACAAGAGTCTGACCTCTTTGATATTCGTTTTGTCAATAATATGGGTTTTTCTCAATCTACGCTTACGCTTGGTTGTCTTATGCGTCAAAATGTGGCTGGCGTGTGATTTCGAAAAAGTAAATTTGCCGCTGCCGGTTTTTTTAAACCGCTTGGCAGCCGCTCGGTTAGTTTTAATCTTAGGCATACTGATTCTCCATTTAAAATCTATTTGAACTCTATTGAAAAATAAGGGTATTCATAAAAATAGAAGGCGTGAGCAGACAAGTTGCTTACGCTCACGCCATAGTAACCCCAACAAGCTTTGTTTTATTTTAGAGCCTATTTGACAATTTGTGATCAAAAGGAAAAGTATGCGAACGAGGGAATATTTCCACAGGCCTGTAGGGAATAGCAGGTCTATTACCCGATCATTTGCGAAAATTTAAATCGTTCTCACGCTTTTACAATCAATTTAAAACTTTTCAAACAGGCGCTTGGATTCTATATTATATTGCAGACGCTCAGAATTAGATTGTTCGTATAAAATCAACATATTAAGTCATCCTGAATGTCGCCGGTATCAGCTTCCTTATTACATTATGATAGAAAGATGTCCTCTCGTCGCCAGTCAGAAGCCCTATCTGCGAAATAATGGAGCGGGTATCCGCTCTGATTTTGGCGGCATTTGTCCTTAATATTTTGTCTGCGCTTATGCAATTCGGTGCGTTTGTCAAATAAGCATTTTTACGCGTGTTCGCGATTTACTAAAAATCGGGCTGAAACCGAATGAACCCGGCAATTAATGTTTCGGCGCCAGTAACATCACCATCGTGCGGCCCTCAAATTTCGGATATTGTTCAACCACCACAATATCTTCGGTTGCGTCAAGCACCTTTTTTAGCACTTCCCGTCCCATTTGAGCCAATGTTATTTCACGACCACGGAAGATAACAGTCACTTTAACTTTATCTTTTTTACCGATAAATTTACGGATATGTCCTATTTTGGTTTGCAAATCATGGTCACCCGTTTTGGGCCGCACCTTTATCTCTTTGACCTGGAAGCTGCTTTGTTTTTTCTTGGCTTCCTGTTTTTGTTTGGTCAATTCATACTTATAACGACCATAATCCATGATTTTGCATACCGGCGGTTTGGCGTTGGGAGAGATTTCGACAAGATCAAGCCCAAAATCATCAGAAATCGCCAGCGCCTTGTAGGTCGGAACGATTCCAATCTGATTGCCATCCGGATCAATTAACCTTACTTCTCTTACTTTGATATTATGATTGATTCTGGTCCGGTCAGACCGTTTGGGTCTGATGTTTCGTCTCTTTATAGCTATGCTGCCACCTCCGTTACATCTTTAAAGTTACCTGTTAACCCGTTTGTATCAAAAAAAGGTTGCCAATCAATTGTAATAATCATTTAATAATTTTTTAATCTATGGCC
>JAOZRC010000274.1 GCA_029940345.1 Desulfobacterales bacterium | reverse complement strand
TAAGTGTGCCCGTTCACATCCGCCCTGATTCCCACGCTCCGGCGTGGGAACCTTGTTTTGGCTAAAGCCGCGTAATTCAATATTACAGGGTGCAGCGCATTACGTTCCCACGCCGGAGCATGGGAACGAGGTCGGGTGGGGAGTGAACGGTTACCTTTAAGAAGAATTGATAATATATTTTTATCGGATTGTAAATAAAAAAGAAATTGATGATAAAAACTATAGTGGACCCCAATGTCAAGACAAAATTAAGGCAACTTTAAGGTGGATACTCAGCCTTGCCTCTTTTTAATATGGCCCTCCTCCTTCCATTTTATTAGGGTTGCCACCCTTCTTCGCCCGCGGCCAGATCCCGATCGAGTCCGGCGAAATGGGGCTGTGTCTTCGTCGAACACCGCTCCTTATTTACAGCGCGATATCGCAATCTGAAAGAATGCGTTACGATTCATCACAGGCGCCTTTAGCTAAAAATGACTGGTAAAAGTGTAAACTGGCTTATGAAGGATGCCCTAAAATCATTCAATCCTAAAAAACCTAATTCTAATATATGAAAAGTAATGAACGGTAAAGTTATTTAGTCGGCATTATGTTCATCCGATTGACACTGATTATTCAGTACTTAATTTTAAAAATAATATTTTCGTCGTCTCATCCAAACATTCAAAAATAAGCTCTTTTCAAAGGAATAAAAACAGCTATGTCCCTTAAAGACAACAACCCAATGACACATACCCTTCAATTTGAAGACAAAGAGATAATCCTTATCGGTACCGCCCATGTTTCCAAAGAGAGTGTTGAACTGGTCGCCTCCGTTATCGAAGAAGTAAAACCGGATACGGTGGCGGTGGAACTGTGCGCGTCCCGTTTTGATTCGTTGCGCCAGAAAAACAAATGGCAGAATATGGATATCATCAAAGTGATCAGGGATAAAAAAGCGTTTCTTTTACTTGCCAATTTGATGTTAGCTTCCTTTCAGAAACGGATCGCGCAAAAGCTGGATGTCAAGCCGGGCGAAGAGATGATCAAAGCGATTGAAGCCGGCGAAGCCATTGGCGCGCATATTCATCTGGCCGATCGCGATATCCGCATTACCTTGTCTCGCACCTGGCGCCTGATGGGATTAAAGGACAAGTTTAAAATCCTGTTTCAACTCCTCCTTTCCATGGGTGAAGTCGAGGATATCAGCGAAGAAGATATCGAAAAAATGAAGCAGACCGATGTGTTGGAATCACTTTTGGCCGAAGTGGGCCAATCCCTTCCGGTTCTTAAAGATGTTTTGATTACGGAGCGCGACCGTTATCTGGCCAATAAAATCAGAAGGGCTCCCGGAAAGAAAATCGTCGCGGCGGTGGGTGCCGGCCATGTGCCCGGAATTAAGCAATTCTGGGATCAGGAGATTGATATGGCCAAACTTGAGGAACTGCCTCCCAAAGGAAAACTGGTTTCGTTTTTAAAATGGGGCATTCCCATCAGTATTATCGCACTTTTTATTGCCGGTTTTTTTGGGGGCGGTATTGACACCGGACGCGATATGATCGGATGGTGGATTTTGGCCAATGGCGTCCTGGCCGGATTAGGCGCGCTCATCGCGTTGGCGCATCCGCTTACGATTTTATCTTCAGTCCTGGCGGCACCCTTGACTTCCTTAAACCCGATGTTAGCCGCCGGATGGGTTTCCGGATTGGTGGAAGCGTTTTCACGCCGTCCCAAAGTGCTTGATCTTGAACGCCTGCCCGAGGATATCCTGTCGGTCAAGGGCTTTTGGCGCAATAAAGTCACCCGTATTTTGCTGGTCGTTGCGTTTACCAACCTGGGAAGCACCCTGGGGACGCTGGTTGCCATTCCGTTGATGTTGAACGTGTGGTCTTAAAGGGGAGACGCTGGTCGCCAACAGAACTGCAAGGATTTTCTGTAAGAAAGGATTTTATCCCCCTTTTATTTTAAAGCCCTTTAGTTGTCGGCTATATTCAGCGTATCTCTGTCCGGTTGTGCGCTATTAGGGGATTCACAATAAAAGGGCTTGGTCTTCGACCATTGTTAAAAGCGCCTTTTTGCCATCGAAAAAACGGTTTTAAGAGAATCATTGACGCTTGTTTTGATTATATATCATATATTTTAAGTCGGTTAGCTTGATTCTACCCTGATGCGGCTATGAACGACGCGGAACAGCTTTCCGCGTTACATTAGTGTCCCGGCTTAGTTGGTAGCCCTTTTATCTTTCAACCTCACCCCTCATCAAATTATCCGCCAGACGTTTGCTGACAGTCTGCCAGTCATATTTTTCAACGGCAATCTTGCGAAGCGCGGCCTTTGAATCTTCATCGATATTCAACGCCCGCTGGACATTGGATGCGATATCAGCCACAATATATTTTGTATCCGCACGCAGTTTCATCAATTCTGAAACATGATCAGGGATTGACCCAGCCACCGAGTCGATGCTTGCCGCCATGCCGGCAAAATAAGCGCCCATGGGAAAACAACCGGACGCCATGGCTTCCAGAAATACCAGGGGCCCGGCTTCAGCTACAATAGATGGGAATATGGCGACATCACAAGATGGGAACAAATAGCGCAATTCCCGGTGCTTCAAATAGCCGGTAAAGATGATCCGGTCCTTGCGGATATGGTTTTGGGCCGCCTCGAAATAGGTATTAAGCAAACCATTCGATTCCAGTTGGTTGAAATAAAATTGTATTTCCCTGAAGGGTTCTTCGTCCGCGCCTTCCAATTTCGTACCCCATTGAACCATGTTTTCCGCCAGTGTCCTCATGCCGTTTGCTAATGCGAACACCAATACTTCCAAGGGCTCTCTTAACGGGCCATGGCCCACGATCACCATTTTAGCCTTGGGGTGTTTTTGGAAAATAAAGGGCAAAGCGGCCAGGATTAAATGAATCCCCTTGCCGGAAATCAGGCGTCCCACGTACAGAATAACCCGGTCTTTATGCCAATCAATGGCAGACAAGGCCTTCTCGGCATCTGTATCCGTGTTTTTGAGATCGTAATCCGAATTTTCACCAATGGTATTCAGCAATTCACTTTGGGTTATTTCAGAGAATATTTTTTGTTCCAGTCCAGAGGTCATCAGAGCCGTTTTACCTCTGGGAACATCTGCCAGGGCTTCGCCCAGCGCTTTGATATGCTGATGCCGTTGCATTCGCGGAATCGGCCTGAACAGATCCGTATCAACGCCCAGGTTGAGGTCTGTCATTTTGCTTTCGAGACCGTCGATGAGGGGAAACATGGCGGTGACTCGGTTCCGTATCTCTTTGCCGATAACGAATATCAGTTCAGCCTTTTCAAAGGTTTCCGACGCCATTTTAAAAAAACGCGGATCTTTTTTCACCGTATATTCCAGCGCACTGCCATGGGGCATGATAGCGTAGGGAATTCCGAATTCAGCATGTATTCTTTGGGCAACCACCGACATCAAGACGGCGTGATTGGCGTGGATTGCCCTGACACCAAACTTTTTAACGATATGCGTCAGCACGTGAACATTGCTTTCCATATAAGCGGATATTTGCTCATCGCTCAACCGGATCATGGGTTGCACATCGGAAAATTCCTCGTATCGGTCCCACACATAAACCGGCAGCGTAGGCCCGATATAGGGCTTGTGCATGATACATCGGCCGTGATGTGGCGTTTTTCGGTCAAGCCCGGTTTCTATAGACCCGTCTTTGTGATAGTAAATCACCGTACCGATAAAATCGTAAATCTCGGGATGATTCTCCTGGCACATCAAATGAACGGTTTCCCCTTGGCGGCACAAGGATTGAATAATGGAACGGGTCCACAAATTACTTCCGGAACCTTCCAGCAAATAGCCATGTAAAATACAAATCATAATTTAATACCCTAACGTAGTATAGGTTTTCCGCGTTACCAGGCTACGGGGAATGCCCATCGGGCAAAGCTCGGGTCTACGGATATCGAAAACGCCGCACCATTTGGTTTCTTCATCCAGTTCGGGCGGCGAAACATCTTTTCGCAAAGGTGTCAGACGGATAATGTATTCCAACAGGTCATGGTCTTCGCTGTCAACATAGTCTTCTTCCAGATAGGAATTAAGCCATTGGGGATATTTTTGTCTGGGACGCGTGCGTTTCCAGCAATTTGCACTCCTCTGAAGAATGTTCGGCCGCCTGAACATATTACCGGGGAGTTACAATAACCATAGCCGCAGTTTCATTCTCCAGGTATTTTTGCGCCAGCGCAAACAGTTCATCGGTTGAAATGGCGGCAAAATCATTCACCATCATCCGGCTCCATTCCAGTTGTTCAGGATGTTTCAGAGAACCCAGCAGAACACTGTTTAACCAGTATTTATTTTGACGGCGCAAATCCTTTAAACTGGTTAGCAGCGGATCAAGGGCACGTCGCAATTCATCGTTGGTGATCGCTGTTTGGGCAAGGTCTGCGGCAATTTTTTTCACAGCGGCAATTACCGTTTCAGACGCTTTTGGATCAACATGGATAAACGCTTGAAAAACACCATATTGAGGATAAGCGCGGCGGGATTGATTGTAGGCGAACGGCGAGTAGGCTGCGCCCAGTTCTTCCCGCACCTTCTCCCGCAATTTTTCAGAAAAAACCTGGGCGAGTACCGATAAACGCCGGGTGCGCCGGATATCCCAAAAACCTTCGGTCGGATAGGCCACGACAACCAGTCCTTTGTTAATTTCAGTTTCCACCTTAAAATTACGGGTTTGGCTCTTGGGGAAAACGGGCTGTTGGGATTGATCCGCACGGATGGCATCCTTACGTTGCGCAAGGCTGCCGAGATATTGAGTCGCCAATGCGATCACCTTTGCAGTGTCAAAATCACCGACAAGTGAGAGTTCCAGTTTGGCGGTTTTGAGCGCGGGCTCAATCCAGTTGCGGGTATCATCCAAAGTTAAGGTTTTAAACCGGTTGTAAGACGGCATCCCGAAACGGGGATCGCCGCTCGCCAAAAACCGTTTCCCGTGGAGAACCATGGCACCGTCAATGGAGCTGGCCAATGTCAGGTAATGCTGCCGGAAGCGTTCCTGTGCCAGCGTGTAAGCATCTTGGCGAAAAGCGGGATCCGTCAAATGAGCATGTAATAATTGAAACAGGAGCGCAATTTCTTTTGATATGGTTTGGCCGCTGAAGAAAAATCGCTGTTCATCCAAACCAAATTTAACATAAGTGCTTTTACCTGCCAGCGCCCGGGTCAGTTCATCCTCGGTCAGGCCGCCCAGCCCGCTTTCATTGATGACCGCCTCGCTGAGTTCTCCCAAACCGGATTTGTCGGCCGGTTCAGTCACTTTACCCAAGCCAAAGGCCAGTTTGAATAAAATCTCACCCGCTTTGAAATCGGTTTTTTTCAGATTCAAACGCACGCCATTTTTAAAGTCGATTTGCACGATTCCCAAATCGTTCACGCCTGTCTGATTAACAACCTCACCGTTTGCTGCCGGTTCCGCAAGATATGGAAATACGACTGTCTTGAGGTTATCCGGAGGCTGAAGCTGCTTTTGACGGCTTTGCTTATAAATTGCCCGAATCAGATTTTCCGGGGCTGTGTCATTGACGCTCAAATCGGTATTTCCGGTTACCATCACCAACCGGTGAGCCGGTGCCCAATTTTGCTTAAAAACATTGCTTACTTCGTCAGTTGTCAGCTTTTGAATCACCGGCAGCAGCAAGTCGCGCCTTTGCAGGGGGGATTGAAACACGCGGTCGCGATTCAATTTCGCCATTATGTATCGCGCCAAACGTTTGCTGTCACGCGTGGAAGCTTTTTGGACGTCGTTTTCCAGATCAGCGGCGTAATCTTTTTGCACCCGCTGCAATTCAGATGTCGTAAAACCGTAAACAAGCGCTCTGCGAAGCTCCTGTTCGATCATTTTCAGAGATGCGGCCCAATTTGCCGGCTGGCACTCGGTGCTAATACCGGCGTAGCGAATCTCTTTCAGAAAAACACCGGAGTTTACAGATGCGGATGTAAAAGGGCTGTCCGATTTACGCACAATGGCATCCAAACGATTTTGCAACATCTGATTGGCGATATTACGAATCCAGGTCATTTTTTGCAGTGCCGCCGAATCGTGTTCCGGGGCGATTTTTTCAACGACCTCAATGCTGATATCCGTGGCGCCTGCTTCTTTTTCAAAATGATAAAACGGTTTGACGCCCTGATGCGCTATTTTCCCCATCCCAGGCAGCGTGCGTTTAGGCGCACGCGCCGCAAGTGTTGAAAAGCGTTTTTCAATCAGGCGGGCGGCTATTTTAGTGTCAAAATCGCCAACAATGATAACAGACATGGTTGTGGGACGGTACCACGTATCATAAAAATCTTTAAGCAAAGGGCGACCCGCGGTTTCAATCACTTCCGCCTTGCCGATGGGAAGTCTTGATGACACCCGGGCTCCAGGAAACTCAAACTTTAAGGTCTTTTCAAACGTTCGATATGAGGCGGAATCGCGCGTGCGTTTTTCCGCCAGCACAACGCGCCGTTCCCTGTCAATTTCATCAGATAAAAGCAGGGCTCCGTCAGCGTAGTCATACAACACCAGCAGTCCTTCTTTAAGGCTTTGCTCATCGCCATCAGGCAAAAGAATATCATAAACGGTTTCATTAAAACCGGTGTGCGCATTGGCATCCGGTCCGAATTGCATCCCGATGCGCTGAAAAAATTTTACCAACTCACCGGGTTTAAAATGTTCGGAACCGTTAAACAACGCATGCTCAAGAAAGTGGGCAATCCCTTGCTGGGCATCTGTTTCATTTAATGAGCCGGCCTGAATATTAAGATGCATGCTCACTCGGTCTAGGGGGTACGTGTTGGGCATTAAAATATAGCGTATCCCGTTCGACAACTGACCGAAAATTAACGCCGGGTCCGGTTTTAAATCACTGCTTGCATGCGGCCAGGCCGGTGCTTTGATGGTAGCGTCGGTTTTGGCCCAGGCGGCTGATGAAAATCCGGGAAGCAATCCGGCCAAACCGGACATTTTAGCATTATCTGAGTTTCCATAAAAGCTTGACAAAAAAGCCCCAATTATGAAAAGCGGCACTATTCTGATCGTTTGTTGCATACTTCTGCGTCGCATTATCACTCCGCTTAGAGCCTGTTTGGAAAGTCGTGATCGAAGCGAAAAAGTGTGAGAGCGAGG
>JAOZRC010000953.1 GCA_029940345.1 Desulfobacterales bacterium | reverse complement strand
CTGAATTCACCGAGATTACACCGGCCAATACGCTGGAAGAGGTCTGGAAAAATTTTGACCCCACGCTGATACTAAACCCCGAATCCGAACAATACGTTCCCCGCACCGCGCCCGAGCTTCAAAAACTGGCCTTTAATTTGGAACATGCGTCCCATCCGGTGCATGCCTTTCTCTGCGGCCATCAGGGCAGTGGCAAAACCACCGAACTGAATCGGCTTTGCATGAAAGAAGAAATTCAGGCCAAATTCTTCCCGCTTTACCTGACCGCACGGGAATTCGGCAGTGAAGGGATTCATCTTACGCACAAGGCTACAAACTCATGCGCGCTTTTGTGGATAAACGCATTACGAATACGGCACAAATCTTTCCCCAGGATGAACTCTTAGACGAGCTTCTCAGAATCGGCGGCGGCTTGTTCCGTGAAACCGCCCGTGCCATCATGGAAGCCGCCTATCGGGCGATCATGCGAGGCGCTGACCATATCGAAGAACAAGACGTGACCCAGGTATTCAATCAGGTCAAAAAGGAGTATCAGCCCATGATTCGGGGCGACGCCATTGAGGTGTTTCAGACCGTTGACCAAACGGGCCGCTGGGTTGACGGCGTTGAACCCTATCTCCAATCCCGCGCGGTGGTGGAGTATGAAAACGGCGACTTATGGATTGATTTGCGGTATGTGCTCAAAGCGTATATCCGCTCCATTACAGATCAGCGTCAATCCTGCATTGAAGGAGGCAATTAACTTAAATGGGCCGCCATAGTGCCAATTCCCATGAACAGGGCAGCCGCAAAACGCCGGCGGCTATGATCGCACGGGATATTTCCGCAAAATATCAGCGCACCCTGAAAGCCGGTCTGCCCTTTTTTGTGATTGTGTATTATGACCATGAGGCTGACAAACTTGCCCTGATACAAACCCTTCGCCGGAAGCTGAAAGACAAAAACCTGGATACCCGCACCTTTGATCCGGCGCACCAATCCGAACATGGCGCTGGCAAACTTTACACCCTGTTAGCGTCCGCATCGGCCGAACCAAGTCTCAGCCTGATTTCCAGTCTGCCATTGGATGCCGAGATGATGCGTGCGGAT
Source organism: Desulfobacterales bacterium (assembly GCA_029940345.1). Taxonomy (GTDB): domain Bacteria; phylum Desulfobacterota; class Desulfobacteria; order Desulfobacterales; family JAUCGF01; genus JAUCGF01. Next base: position 856 of record JAOZRC010000953.1, on the reverse strand, counting down.
AACGATTTTATCCATTATCTGAATATTCATCGGGATCGGATTCCCAAAGAGCGCATCCGCATGATCCTGTTTCTACATGCCTCTTATGCCGAACAGTTTATTTTTGCTGCCGGCGACCTGTGGGATTTCCGCCACGGCACTTACTGGCTGGAACGCGAACCAGCCGAATTCCGACCCGGTTTGTGGTCCAGTCTGGAACGCGACGCCGCACGGCTTAATTTAACAGCAGAAGAAAAACAGGCGATTGAAAAGCATCTCGGCACTGTACGTCCCCTGATTGAACAAACCGAAGAACCGCGCGCCAAAGCGCAACTGCTTTCAGATCTCACTCGGTGGTTACGCCGTCGTTACGTCTGGCTGCCCGCCGCCCAGGCCGCTTATGAAGGCATTCGCTATGTTGAAAATGAGCGTACCCTGATACGGGCTGATTTGGAATATGAATTGGGGTATGCCCTTCGTAATAAATCTGATTTATCAGAAGCGTTGCAACATTATGAAATAAGCCTAAATATTTCGAGCGAAATCGGCGACAAAGCCGGCGAAGCGGTCACCTGCTACAATTTGGCCAGGGAGTGGGAACGCCGCGGCGATATAGCCAAAGCCATAGATTATATGGCCAAAACGGTGGCGATTGATGAACTGACCGGTCATCCTGATTTAAAGCAGGATAAACAATATCTCAAACGGTTAAAGCAGCAGATGCAATAGGAGTGCAAACTTCAGTTTGCATCACCGTCCCTCGCAAGCTGAAGCTTGCACTCCGGATGGGGAAGTTATTGGGTTGCAATTAGGGATTTCCCCAAAATGTAGGGTGGGTGGAGTGTAACGGAACCCACCGTTTGGGAAAATGCGGTGG
>JAOZRC010000273.1 GCA_029940345.1 Desulfobacterales bacterium | reverse complement strand
ATTGTGTAGATCAGGATATAACGCGGGCTGGCAAATGTGCGCGCGACGATATGAAAAATCGTTGTTCCGGATTTATCCAAAAAATGAAAATCGGCCAGGTGCAAAATGACGAATAATAAAATCAGGAAACCGCTGTAAGGCATTGTCATTGAGCCAATTGTCCGGCCACCGGCGTTTTTCTTAACCACGTATGCATCCGGCCGTGCTTTAAAATTTTGCCAAAAAAGAACCGCACCGGTGGTAATATGCACGATGGCAAAGAATAGAAGCCCTAACTCGGCAAACGTTATCAGCGGACCCATTGAATGCAGTTTTTCGGCATACAAATTAAAACTGTCTTTGCCGCTGTAAAGGGTCAAATTACCTACCAGGTGGGCGGTCAAAAAACCGATAAAACCCAGTCCGGTGAGTGCCATCATCAATTTTTTACCGATTGAAGATGAAAAAGTCAGAATAATCCAATTCATTTTATCCTCCGAAAATAGTATTTTATAAACAAAACATAGCGATTAGGTTTTTTTGTTCATAATGTCAATATCTTTTTGCTTGGTGTAAAGTAAGTCAGGTGATTTGGGAGGTGCATTATTACGATGTTTCAATAAAGGATGTCCAAATTTCTTGACACGCTGTTTCAGTTGATATAACATTTATTATTTATACTGTCAAAATCGTTCATACTTTCGGGATGTCCCCGATATCCTGTTGAAAAGGCGGAACAGCTTTCCGCTTTACATTCGTCCCGCCTTGTGATTAATAGCCGCAAAATACAAATTGGCGGGCTTGTTGTCGGATTTCTAAGGGAGTGTGAACCATACCTTAAATTAATATATATCAAACAGAACAGAGTAGTTTATAATGTCGCAGCAAACTGATGTTATTCACATGATTATGAATGCGGGGCTGATGGTCCAGTTTGTGCTGGTACTCCTGCTGTTTTTTTCGATCATGTCATGGACCATTATGATTGTAAAGTACCGTTACTTGAAAAAGGCGTTCAGGGAATCGGCCTATTTCACGGATTTTTTTTGGAGAAGCCGCGATTTTGCCGATGCGTTTGGCAAAGCGCGTAAACTGACGAAAAGCCCGATTGCCCGAATTTTCAGCGTCGGCTATGTGGAACTGCAAAAATTGAGTCAGTCTGGCGCGCCGCTGTCCAGGAAGTCATCCGGATCGAAAGAATCCACTTTGAACGGTCGTTTTGCCGGTACGGGCACAGTGCAGCGCGCGTTGCGCCGGGCGATCAACACCGAAGTGACACGCATGACCCAAATGGTGCCATTTTTAGCCACCACCGGCAATACGGCTCCGTTTATCGGCTTGTTCGGAACGGTCTGGGGGATCATGAATTCTTTCCATGACATCGGGTTGAAAGGCTCGGCTTCACTGGCCGCGGTGGCACCCGGAATTTCCGAAGCATTGATTGCCACAGCCGCCGGATTGGCGGCAGCCATTCCCGCAGTCATCGCTTTCAATTTTTTCATGCAGAAAATCCGGATTATTGAAACCGAATTGCAAAGTTTTGCAGCCGATTTTTTAAATATCATCGATCGTGACCTCATCAGGGAAAAGGAAGAAGACGATTAATGGCGATGGGAAGTAACCAAGACCGGTTGATGTCTGATATCAACGTAACACCGTTTGTTGATGTCATGCTTGTACTTCTGATTATTTTTATGGTGACAGCGCCGATGATGATTCAAGGCGTGAATATCGCTCTGCCACAAACCACCTCCAAGCCACTGGTTTCCGAACAGGAACCACTGGTGATTAATATTAATAACCAAGGCAAGATATTTATTATTGATACGGAAGTGTCATTTGATCGTTTACAACCCCAATTAAGCGGGATGCTCAACGCCCGTGAAGACCGCACCGTGTATCTGCGGGCGGATAAACAACTGACCTATGGCATTGTTGTGCAGGTGATGGCTGAAATTAAACGCGCCGGTGTTGAAAAACTTGGCATGGTTACCGAACCGGCGTCTGAAAAAAGTGAAATTACAAAAATAAAATAACAAATTGCAAATAAATCACAATGGCCCAACTTCAAAAGTTCTAACAATCTCATCTTACGTTGCATATTAATGCAGCAGCAGTTTTGGTTATTGTTGTTTGGAATTGACTTGAGATTCTAAGGCATCCTTCATTAGTCAGTTTGCACTTTGTCCCGTTAGGGACATAATATCTATAGAAAGATGCTTGCTAATACAACAAGTCCCGTAGGGACGATATAGAAAAAGTGTAAACTGTTTTCAGGCTATTTTGAAGGATGCCGATTTAAAATTTGGTGGTTGTCATTTGGGATTTCAGAGGTGCGGATCAGGCTGAAAAAGAATGGTGAAAGTTATGGAACCCGAAAAACGCACACTTTTTTTAACGGTTGGCGTTTCCCTGTTATGCCACCTGATTTTTTTCGGTATGATGCTATTTTGGCCATCACGTAGTCCGGCGATTCGGTTTACGCCGCCATCTGCTATCCAGGTCGATATGGTGTCATTGCCGATGCCTATTGTTCAGCCTGCCGGTAAACCGTTAGCGCCGCCACCGGAAGCTGCGCCCGTGGAAACGACGCAGCCGGCTGAAATTAAACCCGAAATGCCGAAACCGGAAATAATAATACCTGAAAAAACGGAACCCGAAGCTAAAATTGAAGAACCTGTAAATATATCCAATGAACCGCCCAAACATATTGAACCCAAAGTCAAACCCAAACCTGCTAAATTGCCGGCCAAAATTGTGTCATTGAAGCCGGATAAAAAGACGCCTAAACCAAAACCTAAAAAAGCTCTGAAAAAGAAAACACAAAAATCTTCAAATATTATAAAACAGGCCATTGCCAAACTTGAGACGTCTGAAAGAAAACCCTTATATGATCCTGTTAAAGCTAAGATTGAGCGTTTAAAAAGAAAACATGGCAACATTAAAGAGACCGGCACAGCCAATAGAACTAAGGGAACATCCGGCGGCCGGTCACGAGGCAAATTCAGCCTAGCGCTTGCCGGTCGATTGAATATTTATAAATTTGGTCCGTTAGCAGACAGAATCACACAAAACTGGGCGTTTAATCCTGGGCTAGCGGGCGGTGGCGTTGATTTGGAAGTTCAACTCCTGGTTAAAATCATGGCCAGCGGCAAAATAGATAGCATCAAGTATGTTAAAAAATCCGGTAACGAAATGCTTGACTTATCTGCTCATCGGGCAATTCAAAAATCTGATCCGCTGCCGCCGCTTCCCAAAGGGTTGGCCTATTATGAGATTGTTATGGGGTTCGGCCCATCCGGTTTAAATTAACCGCTTCAAATGTATAGGGATACGATTACCAGGGACTTTTCCGGATTACACATTTTATAACAATGCTATATGCACGCCAATAACCGCCAATAAAGCGGAATTGGCTGACGATATATCTATTTTCAAACAATCCGGTTTGTAAAACCGGATCCAAAGATGAGAACGGGAATACGACATGAATCTTAACACACGCCTTTTTAAAATTATGCTAGAGATTACGCTCAAGATTACGCTTAGTATGGCTATCTTTAGTTGCTTTCATATCAATACAACGCTGGGTGCTGAATACGATTATTTGAAATTTACCAATCCTTTTATTAAAAAAGTCCCCATCGCGGTTCCCGAACTTAGAAATATAAATGATCATCCCATGGGAATTGAATTGACGCGCCGGGGCGCTGATACGCTTTCCTCTAATTTGGCATTCACCGGTTTTTTTAAACTTTTAGACCGCAACGCTTTTTTGATTGATTCGCAAAAAAACGAATTGATGCCTTCAAACATTAAATTTAAAAATTGGACGGCTATTCGCGCAGAATACTTGGTAACTGGTGGTATCACCGTTTTTGAAGATGATCTGATTCAGACTGAATTCAGACTCTACGATACTTTCAGAGGAAAATTGATCATTGGCAAACGCTATAAAGGTTGGAAAAATGACCTTGATCGCATGGTGCGTCGCTTTTCCAGCGAAATCGTTTTTAATCTTACCGGCGTCAAAGGCATTTTTAACAGTAAAATCGCATTTATTTCCAAACAATCCCAAAAAAAAGAGGTTTATATTTGCGATTTTGATGGCTCGAATGCCCAGCGCTACACAAAAACACGGAGCATTACACTTTCACCGGCCTGGTCTTCGGATGGTAAATGGATCGCCTACACCTCGTACGTCAGGGGAAAGCCGGATCTGTATATACGCAATATCATGCAAAAACACGGTGTTGTGATTCGTAAAAAAGGTTCCAATATCACACCGGACTGGGTTCCCGGTCGTTTCGAATTGGCCGCCTCACTTTCATTTTCCGGCGATCCTGAAATTTATTTGTTGACCGGCAAAGGAAAAGTGATTAAAAGACTAACAAATAATAAAGGAATTGATATATCTCCGTCTTGGTCACCGGATGGAAGAAAAATGGCTTTCGTCTCCAAAAGAGCCGGAACGCCCCAACTCTATATCAAAGAAATCTTTTCCGGTGATTTACAGCGATTGACTTTTGTCGGCAAACAAAATACACAACCTTGCTGGTCTCCCAAAGGCGATCGGATTGCCTATTCAGGCATGCAACACGGTTTGAACCAAATTTTGGTGATTTCATCAAAGGGCGGAGACCCGGTTCAACTGACTTTCGAAGGAGATAACGAATCGCCGTCTTGGTCTCCGGACGGCAATCTGATTGTTTTTAGCTCCACACGCGAAGGTGTTTCGCGTATCTATGTGATGACAGCTATTGGAACAGACCAACGGCGGTTGCTTGCTTTACCGGGTGTACAATCCGAACCGTCCTGGTCACCGGCTTTTAGCAATAATTGATTAATATAAATATTTCAAAGGAGGAAAAAGATGCGAAAAAGTTTGATGATCGTTTTAACATTAGTATTTATTTTGCCGGGTTTATTGACAACTGTTTCTTGCACCCAAAAAAAAGCAGGTGTCAAACCTACTGATAAAGGAATTTCGGAGGCTGATCAGGCCGCATTAAATGCCAAGAAACAGCAGGATATTGAAGAAGCGCGTATCAGGGCCGAACAGGAGCAGAAAGCCCGCATGATTGCCGAAGCGAAGGAAAGATTTCTTACTGACAACGTCCATTTTGCGTATGACAGCGCCGTATTGACGCCGATTGCACAAAATGTTCTCAACCAGAAAGCGGATTGGTTGCGTAGCAATCCTTCCGGAAATGTTACTATCGGTGGGCATTGTGATGAACGCGGCACGATCGAATACAATGTCGCTTTGGGTGAAAGACGCGCCGAAGCGGCTAAAAAACACCTGATTGACTTAGGCATCGACGCCGGTCGTCTGGAAGCAATCAGCTACGGCGAAGAGATGCCGATTGCCACGGAAAACAACGAAGAAGCCTGGGCCCAAAACAGGCGCGCCCAGTTTATCATTAAATAAAAACCTGAGGGGGAACCATTTGGTTTTCAGTTCTGAAGAAAACCATTTGCTTTGCATGTACGGTTGTTATTATATGTAGGGTGGGCAACGTTTTGACATTCACCTGTTTTATAGCAGATGATTAGGCAAAGCCACGGAAGGCGTTAAAGGAAACAACCTTTGCCCACCGATTTTTTAATAATTGGTGGGCATTACCGACAAAGATTAGCGCTATATACCAGTTTTCGTTTCCGGCAATGCCTACCCTACATAGAATTCAATCGCCAAGGGCGAAAAATTGCGACCTGTGTGGTTGAAATAAAACATTCCTTAAAAACTCCGTGAGAGCGGCATATTTGTAGCAAAATAATGTTATGATTCGGTCAGAGTCCCATCGGGACGGCATATTTATAATGTGATTGCGCGTTCCTGTTATGCTGTGACTGATACGCCTTCCCGATGGAACTCTGCCGAGATATCAGTCTGATGATACTACAAATATGCCGTCCTGACGGGACTCTGGATGAATTGCACAGGTTGAAAAAGTGCAAATTAATTTCAGATTGCAATGAAGGATGTCGATCCTGATTTTAGTTTTTCATTTTAATTCCTGCAATTAAAAGCGTATACTGCGCTATTATGATAAAACGAAAATCGGAGGAATATAATAAGCACCCCTTATTTTAAAATTATTCAGGGTTATAAACTGTTGAAGTAAGGGACAAACAGATTTTCCGAGCTGGTTCCCAATTTTTAAGCCGGTGTTGGGAGCTAAGTAGCGGAATATTCTAAAATTCTTTGAGTCATATTTATATCGCCATGAAAATCGAACGGATTTTTTTATTTATTTATTTTGCGTCGCTTGCGGCATTGGGACTATACGGATGCGGTGCATCGCAACAAGATATTATAACATTGAATCAGCGTCTTAACACTGTTGAAAGACAAATGTCGGCACAGACTCAGAACAATCGGTCTTTGCTCCAAAATTACAAGAAAAAGGAACAAGGCATTCGCCAACAGGCGGCCGGGGCACGCGCCGGTATTGAGAGTTTGAAAGAACAAATTCGACTCTTAAGCGGCGAATTTGAAGAAAATAACCATCTGACACAGCGTAAGATAAAGCATTTTGAGGCATCATTTCAAAATCTTGAATCTCGCATGGCGCGGATTGAAAAAACATTAAACATCAAAACGACGCGCATCAATCAAATTGAAGCGTATCTGGACATTGAGCCCAAGACTGAAAGCAGCGCTCCCAAGACTAAGCCCAAGGCAATCAGTAAAAAGGTGCTATCAGAGGATGAAATTTACACAGCGGCCATCCAGTTAATTGATCAGAAAAACTATGAAGCGGCCCGCAAAAAGTTAAAAGCGTTTCTTAAACGTCATCCAAAATCAACACGGGCTGATAACGCCCAATTTTGGATCGCGGAAACTTATTTTCGTGAAAAATGGTATGAAAAAGCGCTAATTGAGTATCAAAATGTTATTGAGCGTTATCCCAAAGGAAATAAAGTTCCCGCAGCGTATCTTAAACAGGCGCTGGCGTTTGAAAAAATCGGTGACAAAGCCAATGCCAGGCTCGTATTAAAAGAACTGATAAAAAAATATCCGAAAGTAAACGAAGCTAAAATCGCTCGTCAAAAGTTAAATAATAAATGATTGGCATCCGCAATTGACCCGTTAATCCTTTGTTTCGTTAGGGACATGATATTTATAGAAAAAAGGGCTACCAACATAAGCCGGGACGCTAAAATAACGCGGATAGCTGTTCCGCGTCGT
>JAOZRC010000272.1 GCA_029940345.1 Desulfobacterales bacterium | reverse complement strand
CCTCGCTCTCACACTTTTTCGCTTCGATCACGACTTTCCAAACAGGCTCTAAGCCGGAATCGGGAATCGGGGGATACAATACCTATTTTATCTTTCAGCCCTGACTGTCCTGTTCGCAACGGTGTGAAATTGAAGTATCCTTCATATTGGCTCAAAAGCAGTTTACACTTTTCTCCAGAGTGCTATAGACGTTCAGATTATTAATGTCACAAGGATAGAGGGAGGAGATAATACACTTTAATATATCTCCGACCGATAACGCAGTGACATTGATTATCTGAACGTCTATAAACATACAGTTTAGCAATATCCTGCGTTGAATGCCAAACTGTAAATTTGGGATTCCCTCCGAATTGCCCTGTTCTTATGTTTGGCCAAAAATGAAGGATACCGCTTTTGCCCCAAAAATAATATACTCAACATATTGAAGTCTTTAGCGTTGATATATTTGGCTACCCACATAAGGCGGGACAGACGTATACTCATGAAGGCCATAATTGGTGATTTTATATTTGATCAATGCCTTAATTCATAGGCTTAAGACATATTTCAAAATCACCAATTATGACCGTGCCAAGTATATGTTTGAATAAGATAATCAAAAAATGAAAATCCCAAATTATGGCCTTTACAAGTATATTTATATTAACGGAATTTTCCCAGTTGTGGAGATAAAATAAGGGCATACTCTTTTTTAAGCCCCTTCGGACTTAGGTAGAAAAAGGAACTAAAGATGAAAACCCATGTTTTAATTGATGGCGAAGTAGAAATGAGCGCAGAGGAGCTTATTGAAGAATGGAACTATAACGATAGTTGCGCCGAACTTGCTTTGGCCGAAGGGGTGGATCATGAAACCAGCCAACAATTCAGTTTACTTTCCGGTGGAGAAATGCTGGTCTTGAATACTTTCGGCATTGGTATTGAAAATGTTGACGATCTAAGTGATATTGAAAATGCAATGCGTATATTACTCGAAAAACAGATCACATCACCAATCGTTGTCAAAGGCCGTTTCCCTGCAAGTGAAAACGAACTGCCGATCCTCCAAATCCAAACAACAAAAGAAACATAAATCAAATAACTTGAACGAAATTGCCGAACTTCATAGTTCGCTGCTCCCACTTTAAAGAAAAGGGCTAAAACCATGACAACTATCCGGATCAAACAAAAAGGCGCTAACGGAAAGATATTTTCGGCCGTTATATCTTTTGATGATAAAGGCAATTATCCCGTATCAATCAAAGCACCTTTTTCTAAAGAAGAAGAGAAAAGGTTAGGATGGTATTTTGAAGAATATTATAAACTTCCATTTGTGGAAGAGATTCAGTTTAAAAAAACGGCGCTGAGTATCAGAGAATATGGTGAAAACCTTTTCAAACAGATTTTCAACCAACCATCGGTAATAAAGTTCTACCTCCAATGTATAAGTGAAGATAATAAGCCGATTCGTTTTGAGATAACCGGTGATCACTCGTTTCATGCCTTGCATTGGGAAACTTTAAAAGATCCGGATCGTGCGTCAGCCTGGTCACTGGCTGCTCCACTGGTCAGAAAGATCAAAACCGGCTTCTCTGCCCGTAATACTGTTTCCTGCTCACCAGCAATCAATCTTTTGATCGTTACAGCCAGACCAGGGGGAGCTAAAGATGCGGGGTTACGCACTGTCATTCGTCCGTTAGTAGAAGGATTGGAAGATTCCGAGATTCCTGCAAAAATCCATATTCTGCGTCCCGGAACCTTTAAGGCCTTAACAGATCATCTGGCTTCTCGCAAGGCCGGCTTCTACCATATCATTCACCTTGATGTGCACGGCGAACTAATGACTTTTGATCATCTGAATCAGCTTTATGGTGAAAGTGATGTTGCCGGTTATAACCATTCAAAGCCTTATATTTTTCTGGAGAATCCAGAAGGAGGTCCTCATCCTGTCAGTGGCGATGAACTCGCAACTCTTTTGACATCATATCAGATTCCAATGGTGATTTTAAATGCCTGTAAATCCGATAAGCATATTGGTAAAGATGATTCCAGCCTGGCGATTTCCCTGTTGAATGCCGGTGTTGCGGCTGTGATAGCCATGCGCTATAATGTTTTTGTAGCCGCCGCCTCTAAGATGATGGAGCATCTCTACAAAAAGATACTTGACACCCAAAACCTTTCGCATGCGCTTTACAGCGCGAGAAAAGTCTTACATGACAATAAAAAGCGCCCCACTAAATATGGTAATTTTATCAACATCGAAGACTGGATGCTCCCTGTTCTTTATGAAAGCGTACAGGAGATCAATTGGCGTATCGATGATAGCGCAGCAGAGTCGGATTTAGCGCTATTTGCTCCCGTCGGCTATCCTGATACTACCTATCCATTCGTGGGCCGCGACTTGGATGTGCTTGAGATTGAAAGGCGCCTTTTAACAAAAAGTAATCTGCTTGTGATTAAGGGCATGATTGGCATAGGCAAGTCTACCTTTATGCTTCATCTGGGGGCATGGTGGCAGCGAACCAATTGGGTTCAACACGTTTTTTATTTCAATTTTAATGAAAGACGCCAGACCCTGCATCGGATATTAAAAACGATAGCAGCTAAAATATTCGCCTCGGATAAATACAAGCCCAATTTAAACCTCATTGATGATGCGAGTTTACAAGAAAAGATATGCGAAGCACTATATTCGAATCGCCACCTTCTTATTCTGGATCATTCGGAACCTGTTTCCTGTGATGCATCAAACCAAAACGCCATAGATGAAAACGAATACAGAGAAATCCGGGAATTCCTTGACCAGCTTATAAATGGCGAAACCCTCATTCTGGTCGGTTCACGAGGATCCCTGAAATGGCTCGAACCTGAAACCTTTGCCGGCAATCAACACGAGCTTATGGGACTGGACTCCGAAGCGGCTTCTATGCTGGCCAACGACATCCTAAAAAGATACAATACCGTCAAATGTCACACCGACCCCGCCTTCCGAAAATTATTTCAACTATTGAACGGCAATCCGCTCGCATTAGAAACGGTGTTGCCTGATTTTAAGAACCGCTTCCCAGAAGAAATTCTTTCACAACTGGTTTCATGTAATATCACCTTTAAATCAGGAAGTTTTAACAACGCAGTTAATGACTTTTTAGGTTTCATTGAACATTCGTGCAACTTATCTTTTGAAAATATATTAATCCTCGCTCCTTTTACCAGCGTTGTAAACATGGCCTTGTTAGAAAAATATATCGCTTATATAGATAGAATTGCGGTTTCCGGTGGCCTGAAGCTAAGACTAAATAATTATAAGCTAACGTTTCAACATGCACAGGACTGGGGATTATTAACGCCTTATCCGGGCGTTTCAGATTGTTTCCAATTACACCCGATGATGCCATTTTATTTGAGAACACGTTTGAATCAACACGAAAATAACCATTTTAATGCGATCATTAGAAACGCATTTTATTCATATTATGCTGAACTTGCCGGCGGGTTGGCAATTTTGATAGAGAGCGCCTGGGAAGATAAAGAAAATATCCAATCCAGAGAAAGAACAAAAGAAAAAGAGCTTGGGTTATTCCTTGCGGATATTGAGTATGAAAACTTGATAACGGCGCTTAATTTGGCTTTGGATTCTTATTTTCACGATATGCCAGGTCCTGAATCATGCGGCTCTGAATCTTCAAAAACACCATTTGAATCCGAGATGAACCGCATTTATAAAACCATTTTTCTTTATTTGGATAGTAACCATCAGTTTTCACAAGGGCTGGAATTAAACAATACCATTATTGTTAAATTGGAAACTTTTTTTAAAAAAATAGGAACAGAGAAATTTAAAACCACATTTGACGGTGTTTTAAATCGGCTGGAGAAACATCCCCGTTACTTTGATCAGTATAATCAGTATAATAATAGTGACAAAGGCTTACTGGAAGCCCTGGCAATGTATATCGGTATTATGGATACCAATGGAAAATACCAGCTTTATCTGGACCGGTTCGAGCAGGCTGAAAGAAGCTATCGTAAGGCCCTGTCAATTTATCAAAAAGTCGCCAATCACCATGGAGGCGAGGATGATTTGTTATTTGCCGGATTATACCATCAAATCGGTCGCGCCTGTTCTGTACAAGACAAGTTAAAAGCAGCCGACCGCCACTTTAAACGCGCCTATGAAATTAAAACCAAACTTGACGATCGACCCAACCAGGCGCTGACACTTCACGAACTTGGCGAAACCAAACGTAAACAACTGCAATTCAGGCAAGCGCGGAAATATTTTATGGAGGCGCTATCTATTTTTAATGAACAAAATGATATTTATAACCAAGCCAAAACCAATCTCAATCTTGGGATTGCATGCGAACTTCAAGGCAGTAGCAAGAATTACGATGAAGCCGTAATTTTTTATCAAAAGGCCAATCGATACTATAGGATGTGTAAAGCCGATCATGATCAAGCCAACGTTTTAAACCAATTAGGGAATGTATTGAGTCAGCGAGGAACTATAGAAAATGATCATGAAAAGCTAAAAAATGCGGAAAGTAATTATCATGATGCGCTTAGGATATTCAAAAAATACAACGACGAAGTCAATGTGTTGAAAATCAATTACAATCTTGGAGTGTTAGCCCATGAAAGGGGATCCCTGGAAAATGAGAACAGAGATGCTTTTTGGGAGCAGGCCGAACACTATTACCAAAAAGTTCTTAAAGCGGACCAAATTGATCCCCATGTAAAAACCAAAGCCAGGTATCAACTCGAACTATTAAATGCGGCGCCTAACAAGTCTTTGAAACCCTGGGTAAATTTGGCTAAAAATCGTAATCAGTTTGAAAGATTTGGTCTATATTAAATATCCAAGACCTTTAGATAGCCTTTAAGCCGGTATAGCGTCGAGAATTCTTTTTGCGTTTTTTGTGCTGGGATGTTGATGACCCAATATGTTTAAAAGTGTATTATAGGCTTTCCGGCCTAAATTTCGGGCTTCGGTTAACTCGCCCAAATTGTTGAGTACATCGGCCAGGATGGCTTGTTTTTTAGCAATCATGTGGTGTCCGGGTTTAAAGATATTTTGATCCGATGACAGTGCCTGCCATAAAAGGTCACGGGCTTCGGTCAGCTCGCCCAAATCATGAAGCACCATCGCGAGGTTGCATTGGCTTCTGGCAATCAAAGGGTGTCCGGGCGGGAAGCTTTTTTGATCCGACACCAGCGCTTGCCGCAGAAGATCGCAGGCATCTGTAAACTCGCCCAAATCCCTAAGCACCAGAGCCAGATTGGATTGACGTCTGGCAATTTTAGGGTGACCGTTTTCAAAGCTCTTTTGATCGGATGCCAATGCCTGACTGAGAAGATCATGCGCCTTTGTCAGCTCGCCCAAATCTTTTAAGACCATTGCCAGGTACGATTGACGAACGGCAATCTCAGGGTGTCCGGCAGCAAAGCTTTTTTGGTCTGATGAAAGCGCCTTTTGCAAAAGCTCGCGGGATTCGGTAAGCTCGCCCAAATCCTGAAGCACCAGGGCCAGATTGGATTGACTTCTGGCAATTGATGGATGTCCGGGAGGAAAGCTTTTTTGGTCTGATGAAAGCGTCTTTCGTAGTAGTTCACGGGCTTCGGTCAGTTCACCCAAATCCTGAAGCACCAATGCCAGATTGGATTGACTTATCGCGGCTGAAGGATGCCCGGAGAAAAAGCTCTTTTGATCAGATATCAGCGCTTGGCTAAGAAGATCACGGGCCTCTGAAAGCTCGCCCAATGCTTGAAGCGTTATAGCCAAGTTGGATTGGCTTCTGGCAATTGAAGGATGTTCAGGGGGAAAGTTCTTTTGATCGGATATTAGCACCTCTTTTAAAAGCTCACGGGCTTCGTTCAACGCATTCAAATCTTTGAACACCAGCGCCAAGCCGGCTTTTTTTTGGCAATCGAAGGGTGATTGCAGGGAAAGTTCTTTTGATCGGATGCCAGTGCCTGTTCGAAAAGGTGACGGGCTTCTTTTGGCCGGCCCAAATCTTTGAGCACAAAGGCCAGGTTAGCTTGGGTAATGCTTATTTGAGGATTTTCCGATGAAAGATGTTTTTCATAAGATGCCAGCGCCGGCCTCAAAAGATCATGGGCTTCAGGTAGTTTTCCTAAATCCTTGAGCACCAAGGCCAGGTTGGATTGAATGGCGGCAATATGAAGATGATCCGCTTTAAAATTCTTTTCACAAGATGTTAACGCCCTCCGCAACAAATCTCGCGCTTCGTTAAGTTCACCCAAATCTTTGAGCACTAGCGCCAAGTTGGATTGGTTTTTGGCAATTAAAAGGTGTCCGGAAGCAAAGTTTTTTTCATAAACTGCCAATGCCTTTCGCAACAGGTCGCGCGCTTCATTGAGTTTACCCAAATCTCTTAGCACCAACGCCAGGTTGGATTGATGGATAGCTATTGAAGAGTGGTCGGAATCCAAGTTATTCTGAGCAATCTCCAAGGATGTTCGGCCATATTTCTCCGCCAGCCTGTACTTGCCTCCTTTCAGATAATACCACCTCAGGTAGTCGGACAGTTGAGCGCTTGGTTCCGGTTTGACCAAATTAGAAACCAGCAGGTATTCGGCATGGGGAACAATCTTGATCAAGTCAGCAAAAGCCCGTGTATCAACATCATTTGATATGCGCTCCATTTCATCTTTAACTACTTTGATTATCTTATCATTCAGAAGACTGTCGTCTTTAAGGCCAGTCCTGACAAAACCGGCGATCAACCTGTGCATGATCGGATCATTTTCATGATCCGTGTCCACAAGAGAAAGGCGGTTGTCCAATTCACTGATCGCATCGATGAGGGGGTCTTCCAAAAGGGTGTCAAAGGATAAGTTCAATATCTTTCTCAACAGTCGGGTGGGAACGGGCGCAGGCGCCAGCAATGACATGGCGCGTAAAACCGCTTTAGCTCGGTCCGAAGCAAGCTCCCAGCTCATTTCAATGGTGGCGGCCACTTGTTTTTCATGACCGGAAGGCAGTTCATCGGCAAATTTTCTTGCAAACGTGCCTAATACGCTGATTTCACCCTTTTGAGCTAAAGCATCCCGCACCTTATCAAGGTTCAAACCGGAATTCAAATTTAAATACTGTTTGGCCAGTTCAAGCGCCAAGGGCATCCCTCCCAATGTTTCCACGAGGAATTTTGCCTCATCACCAAACTTCCTTGCA
>JAOZRC010000271.1 GCA_029940345.1 Desulfobacterales bacterium | reverse complement strand
GACTTGTTGTATTAGCAAGCATTTTTCTATAGATATTATGTCCCTAACGGGACAAAATGTAAACTGACAAATGAAGGATGCCCAATATCTCTTACAGAATACATGCTTTGAACACATTCTGCAAGCAGTTCAGAGATCACAAGGTCATCATATTCATGAAAGATTCCGGAATGAGGCAGATTTAATGCTTTATAGCTGATTTTTTCTGAAATTTCTTCCATTATATATTTTTTCGATTGCTCAACATTGAGAACTGCAAATACTGCGCTCTTTTTAAGATTGAAACGATTCTTTTCCATTATTTTCTTTACTTGAAAAATATCCTCGCTTTGTTCAACATTATCAAAATAATCTAACAGATAGACGGATAAATAGCCTTCGTTTCGATCCGGCCGTCTTTGAAATGCTGAACTCATAGGAGAGCCATTTTCATCTAAAGCGGATGGTTTGCAATAGCGTGTGACATTACCCTTTCCAATTTCTTTCAATTGCTCTCCTTATGCAGTTTCACACCCAGTTTGGAAAGATAATGTTGAAAATCAAGGATATTCATTGCGCCATTCAGAATGATACGTTTAGAATTATAGGAGCTTGGCATAAAAATCACATAATTCAAAAAATACTTTTCCTTAAAATTAACTGTCAAAAGATTATTTTTATCTCTTTTCCAATTTAGTTGAAGATATCCCAAATCATTCAATGTTATTGTGGGTTTCTTGAAAATTTTGATCGAATAAAGGAAAGCTAACAGTCCTTTGAGTGATTCTAAAGAAAGTTTATCATTTTCTTCAGAGTCTGACATTACATTCAAATTCATTAAGCGATGAAAAATAAATTTTTGGGTTTCAGGATACCTTGACTCGGAAAAATTTATAATTTCATTAAAATCCGCTTTCTTGCTTAATGAGTTCATAAAAATTTTAATGTTCGATTCTTCAGATAATGCTAATTTTTCATAAATCAGCCTGCTGTTATATAAAAAATATGTAGGTTTTCGACTTTTTCCAGTTTCCCATATATGCTTGCTGAATGGAAAAGTTTTAACAATATCTTTTGATACTGAATCATAAGTATAATTATGCTGAATCATTTTCATCACCATCTATTGCTTCATTTAAAGCTTTAATGAGTGTTTTCGCTTTTGCCTCACTCATTGCAATTGAAGATATGATTTCATGATCATCATTTTCATTGTCTATGATGTCAATAAAATTTAAAACTATAATTGCATCTTCAACTTTACTGACACCAAATCCCATTGGAAAAAATGTTCTGCAATTTTTTATTATTTTAGAGCTTTTTTCAGTCATTTTACATCTCCATCTTAAAACTTTAGCAAGATATCATCATTGCTGACCGGCAGGAGGGGTGAACAATGCTATCATACTGTATTACCTTATTAAATAATGGCGGTCTGTTAAAAACCAGGATGTTTTGCCGACAAATAAGATAATAAGGTAAAGAGATAGATTGGTATTTTTGCTACTAAGGTTTGCAACGAAAAAATAAGGTCTGATTATAACTGATTCATGAGGAGACCGCGATATCCCCAAATCCCTTATAATCAGACATTTATTTTAAATTTTTGAACGAAATGTCTATTCTATCCGACACAAATCCTTCAATTTTATCTGCGGCTTCAATAGCTTCTCTGGCATCGTCCAGACCGATACTTTTGCGTCTTCAAGTCGTAATATAAGTACACCTTTATGATTTTGTCTGTTTTTAAAAACGAGTTCTCCAAAATCTTTATCCATTGTCAGAACTGTTCTGAGATCAGATTCAGCAGTTTTAAGTATCTGGTTATCTGGCATTCGCGGATCAATATCTATCACTGATTTAACATCATATCCGTTTTCTTTAAGCCATTGTTCCACTTTTCTGCCGACGCCTACATCAACCAAAAACTTTAGCTTTTCCCGCTGAACCATAACTTACCTTTATTGAATAAATTTTTTCACTGCTGACTTTTTCATAAGCATATAAAAGCACAGCTTGTATATCTTCTTTTTCCAAAATAGGATAATCTTCTAACAGTTCTTCCACAGTGATACCGTTTGCTAATGATTTTAGAATTTGTTCCACAGTTATTCTTAAGCCTCTTATAACAGGCTTTCCAACCATTACATTTTGATCTGCTGTGATTCTGTTTAAAATATTATTATGAATCATAGAAACCTCCTTTAAATGGATTGGTTTGTATTGCTTGGCGAAAAATCGCACTATACAGCTTGCTAATAAAAAAAGCCCCTCCGTAAAACGGAGAGGCTTGGGAGTGGAAATAATTAAAACTAGACCTCAAGCCAAGAATCGGAATAAAGCGATCTGCCCAAAATGACATCCACAGTTTTTTTATAGTCTTGCATCTCTTTGGAAAGAGAGGCCATGTCGGGTGCGTTTTCATCCATAGTATTGTGAATCAGATCGACAATGTCCTGGCGTTGGCCTTTGGCGATGGCGATGAGAGTGTCATCCAGCGGATCGGCGATGACTGAGTGCATTCCGTTTCTTTCCAGCATAACCATATAGGTTTGGTTCAGAATCGGGCGCAGGTTGTCGGGCGGGCCGTTGGAGATGTTGGACAGGCCGCAGGTGCTTTTAGCGCCTGGGGCGATGTCTTGCAGCATTGCCTGGAAATCCATAAGGCTCATTAATTGCGGTTGTTGAATATTCACCGGGGTGACGATGCCGTCCACCCAGATTTTTTCGTTAGGGATGCCGGCTTCGTTGGCAAAGTACATCAATTCAACGGCCAGAGCGGCGCGTTCATTTTCGTCGCGCGGCAAGCCGTCAGGGCCCCACAACAGGCAGATGAAATCGGCGTTGTTATCAACGGCAAGGGGAACCATGGGTTCATATCTTTCAGGACGCACCATGATCGAATTGATGATGTGCGCCTGTTCGCCGGCCGGTTTGATGACCTTGAGAGCGGCTTCGATGGCGTTGATGTTGGATGTATCCAATGCGAGCGGGACATCCGAAACGACTTCCTGCACGGTTTGAACCACCCAGGGCATCAATTCGTGGCCATCTTTTTTGGCCGGTCCCAGGTTGATATCAATAAAATCCATGCCCTTTTCCTTTTGAAAAAGGGCTTCTTCTTGGATCGGCTTGGGATCGCGCTCTTTATACGCTCTACCGATCTTTGTGGAAATCACATTTAAACTTTCACCAATCAGCAGCATAGTGCCTCCTTCTTATTTTGATGAATGAAGCGTGAAACGTGAAATGGCAATAATCACATTTCACGTTTTACGAATCAATATTATTTGGTTTTAAGAAACGCAGGAAGATGCGCGGCTTCACGCGGTCCTACGGTGATGGTCCAACCGGGCAGTTCCTCTTCCACGTCGCCGGAGATGGCAGCGGCGTAACCGGGGATGATCAGCTCGGTGTGTTTCACCTTATCCATGATGCCGCATTTTTTGATCGCAAGGCCGACATCATCACCAGAGAATTTTCCGGCCGCCCAGGCTGTCATAACGGACAGACCCTCGGAATCGTGGATAATGAGCCAGCACGGTACTTTGCTGCCCTCAATTTCACCGGATACGATAAAATAGGTCAACGCAAAGTTGGTGGTCACCAGCACAGGTGAATTTTCATCCGGATTGCCGATTTCATAGATACCCGGTGTGACTGTCATGGGTCGTTGCGGATCGGTGTAAATATTCAACCGTTCCAGCAGGAGCGGGAAAATGCTTTCACCGGTATAGTCGGACAGTATGACAATGCCGCCATATTTCGCAACAAACATCGCCGCAATAGCGGTTTCCATATCCAGATTGGACGCCATCTCACATGGGAATGTAATGGTGGGGAATCCCAACGACCGATTGCCGGATTTAAGAGCCGCCCGGCGAATGATGATCTGATCTTCCAACGCCTGTTTGACTTCCCGTGCACCCGAATCGATGACCAGGTCTTTCAACCCCATTCCTGTGAGCTTGTCAGTCAGCGGAATCAGGTTTTCCACGGAATCGGCTTTCACCGCCAACGGCAGGTCATTATCTTTGGCCAAGGCGCCGAAGGCATCCGCATTCTCTGCGGTGGCCGCATAGATCAACGGTCTTTTAAATCCGGCTGCTTCGATGCCGGCTTTCATCACATCGGCGTCTTCGGACATCAGGACAATGTTGAATTCCGATGTTTCGGCAATCGTTTTGGCCGTAGCGGCAAACGCGGCCGCATCGCCGTTGACATCTTTGACGGCTGCCATTTCAGGTCGTAAATTCAGGCCCACCCTTTCAAATTGAAAGGCGTTCCATGTTTTCAGTTTGGCCTCCAGGTCTGCCGGGGTGATATCCGAACTGACCTGAGCGGCAAACACGGTGGGGTTATAGAATGTTTTTTCATGACGGTACTGAACGGTTTCACCGCCGGTTGTGCAACTACGCACGCCTTTACCTAACGCTACCGGACGTATGGGCGGAGCCGATGCTGCGGACAGTTGTTCACGCGCTTCATCCGACACATACGGGCAAGCATCCAGCTCCGCTTTACCCGAAGCCAGGTTCATCGCAAAAGCCAGACAAGTGGGGACACCGCATTCTTTACAATTGGTTTTTGGCAATAGCTTGAAAATCTGAATACCGGTTAATGCCATATTGGTCTCCTTACATTATATGTTTAAACATAAGGCGGCGTTGTGAACGCCGCCTTTTTATTCGTTAGAAGAAAGTTGTCAAAGGCATCCTGATCAATCAGGATGCCCTGACACGTTTTTTCAAATTCGGAAACTGATACTTCGTATTCCGAATTCCTTTAACCGATCAGCGGGTCCATCTTCAAGGCCGGATGTCCGACTTTTTCGAGGAATGGCAGAATCTCTTCCTCAGTGACACCCACCGTCTCATCGGCGATTTTGTCAATCAAGTCCGCAACACCCATGTCTTCACCGCGTTTGATCAATCTTTCCTTGATCTCTTCTTTCAACGCTTTGGGCATCCAGACCATCCGCAACAGTCCGCCGTCGCCGAGCAAAAACTTGCCTTGGGTGATGTTAAACTTGGAATGGCCGACAAAACCGGGCGAAGACAATCCGCCGCCCATAACACCGGCCAGCGTGGTGAATTTCATGCCACAGGGCGTTTCACCGGTATATTCGCGGCTTACGGTCATAACGCCGTTACAGGCAGGCAGCATGGCAGCGATAGCCTCACAGCAACCGCAGGTGGTCATCGGGTCTTGCACCATAGAGTAGAAGTTATAATGGGTGATGGCACCACGCGAAGCTTTATAAACAAAATCGTTGACACCTTTCCATTGACCCAGTTTGGGATCAATACATTCCCCTTTTTCAATCGGCTGGTTCGGGCCGGTGGGATTGATCTCAAAAGAAGCCTTGCAGTCCATCCAGTTATACGCGCCGCAAAGTCCGGTTCTTTCCGGGCTGACCGAACAGACATGCGAGGGCGCAAAAGACTGGCACAGCGTACAGGAGTAATAGGTTTCCACGTCTTCATCAGTCATACTGTCAACGCGGGCATCCCGTTTGTTATATTCGGCGCGGGCGCGCTCGGTGAGTTTATCAACATCATCTTTATTCGTGTAAAGCGTAACCTCGACTTTGTCCACGATTTTGCTGAAATCCTGATGGAACTTGGCGTGCAGTACAACACCAATATCCTTGAGCGTAAAGCCCTTTTCCTTACCGGCTTTGCCCACTCGAATCCAAGAGATATCGCGCTGGCCGATGTGCATAACACCCTGGATATAATTGATCAGATGGTGAATCTGACGTTCCAGGATCGGCTCGAAATCTTCCTGAAATTCGCGACTGGCTATCTGAACATAAATGCCCAGCGGCAGGACGCCACCCTCTTTGATATCGGTGATATCCGGACCAATCAGGTTGATTTTACCGTCCTCAATTTCGCCCAGTTCAGCGCCTTTCACCAGTTCGGTGCAACGGGATTTACCGCCGCCCATCTGACAGCAAAGGTCTTTGCCGCGCACGCGTTCACCCTCGTACGCCGGACCGAATGAACAGGGAATCTCAACATCGGAAACCAGGGTTTTAAGGCCACGCACTTCAACCGATTTCGCACACATTTCATCATGGGAAACCGGGGAGACAACATGCTCATAAGTACAGATGCCTGTGGGAAGAATCTGGGTAATATCGGTGTCCGCTATGGTTGGGAACCCCCAGTTTACAGCACCTGCCGCAGCAACGCCCCATTCCGTGCCTACGTCACCAAGCGCATTGACAAAGGCAAACACTCTCTCTTTGTTGTACATGAGAATCTTTTTATAATCACCAGGCTGAACACCGCCGAAGGCCATTGCCACTCTATTTGCAAAGCCCAATGCAAAAACTGCGGATGAAATGTCAGGACCGAAACATGCGATTCGGGTGCCCCATCCCACCTGCACACCGGCTTCAATAAGCTGTTCAAGTACGGTTGTGCCGTTATGGTTTGCCGCCAGGAACATGTAAAGGCCTCTTTTCTGGTAATCTTCAATGATCATCTTGGCGGTTGCAGCATCCGGAGCGGAACCCACGATGGCCGCAAAACCCGGTGCGGTGCCGTCAACAAACTCAACCCCTCTTTTTCTGAAAATCACATCGTCGGCGGCGCCAGTCCAAAGTTTACCCGCATCAATATCCGGGTCTTCGGCATGGATATAAAAATCAGGCTCGTTAAGATACCTGAGCGCTTCAATGATTTCATAGGATATGATGCCGGCCATGCCTGCATCCAAAAGCGGCCCGAGGAAAGGAAGCCAGTTTTTTCCTTTGATATGTTCTGGAAGAAGACCCCGTGCAATATCCAAAGGTTCCTGCAAATCTTCAAGGGTTTCAACCTTGATTCCGAAAAGTGAATAAATGACCGGCAGATAATAGCCAGTGTTGGGAAAACCGATCTTGGTATCCGCATTATAGGTCGCAAGCGCTTTCTTATACGCTCCGTCGGCCTGTGAAACAACTTTATAGCCGCCCTGAATGGCTGCAAATGCGATTAATCTTGACATTATGTTCCTCCTTCGTTGAGGATTTTAGATTTGTTTATTTATAGTTCACAAAACATGATTCAGATTATGCCTAAAGCGCTTGGCGATCGGCAAAATCCATCATGACCCGTTCCCTGGCTTTATCGATACCCAGAGCTTTCCGTTTTTTGTCGATATGGGCGATGATCGCATGGGCATGTTCGATGGGATCTACCACCA
>JAOZRC010000952.1 GCA_029940345.1 Desulfobacterales bacterium | reverse complement strand
TACTCATCATCAATGCTTACAAGTTTTATGCGGGTCTCGGTTTCTTTAACGGCTCGATAATCTTCCTCATTTTGTAACGGTTTCGGGAAAAGCTCCAGGAATATTTTCTTATTCTTTTGTTGCGTAATCCGTAATTCCGGCTTGCCTTTGACCAGTTCAACCCGACTGGCCCCATCAGGCAAAAAAATCAACGGATGTCCGATTACAGCGGACAAATATTTGTCATCGAATATGTATTCAACATTCGTGTACCAGCCATCTTGATATTCATGGGCGTATATATGGCTGCAAATTTGCTTGTCTTGCAGGGTGAGATAGGAGAAGTTTTCCAATTCGTTGAGCAACCGTTTCAAGGCAATCGGACGTCCTTTTGTCCATGTGCCATCAGGCCTTCGTTTTTGCTCCCGGGGTTTGGCACTGCAAAAACCGCTGTCACGATAATCAAGAAACCAGACCATACGAAAATCATTGCCATGCGGTTCTGTTTTTGTACAGCTTTTATCTTTCAGCGCTAACAACGCATTTAAGGTATGCTCCCAGACATTCGTTGGTTTAACAACATGGACTAAACATTTTGATTCAGGTTTATAGGCAGTCTTCTTGCCATTGCCAGACAATATGTTGAGCAAGCCTGCCAATTCAAACTTGAACCACGGATAAGCATTGCTTTCATCCGATTTGTATAGTTCCCTGATCGTTTTTAAGTTTTCTTTGGCTTTGTTTTTATCAATCCAGTAGTACGTAAAAATCAAGAAAAACAATCTTATATAATCATTTTGTTTCCAGGAATAGAAACTCATATAAGTATGACTGAATACCTTGGTCGCCGCTTTGGAATTGCCGGTGAGGAATTGTAGGGAATAATCCAGCAGACGGTAAATATCAGAAAACTGATATATTTCTGACATAGCGACAGATAGATGCGTACGCGCCTGTTTGAGTCGCTGAGTGCTATTTGCCTTCATCAGGGCCAATACAAAAAAAATACCCATGAAATTGTCGAAATAAATTTCGCGTTTTGCTGAATTCTTTTTCAAAGCTTTAAAGGCAGCCTCAAAATATTGAATTGCCTTTTCATTTTTCCCCTGCAAAAAAGCCATCCATCCCTTTAGGCCTAAACTGTTCTCCGTATCATCGGTGCGGTGCTTTTTCAGCCAGTTTTCTATTTTTTGGCCTTTCCCGGTCAACACCCATTTTTCCAAAACGAGCGCTTGCAAACCGGTCTCACATCTATCCGAATCAGATACTACCAATTGCTCGATATAATCTGAGTGTTCCGCTTTGTTTTGCCAATTACGCAAGTCTTGTATCAATGGTTTTTGGAACAGGTCGGTGTGAATATCGGCGGGTAATGTCAGAACCCAGGCAGTGTCAAACGGATTGCAACTGATATCACCCAATATCCGCCATAAAGAAAGGATCTGTTTATCTTTATGTTTGCGATAAAGGTTTTTTATTTGCTCTGTTTTTTTTTGATAAAACAAAATCCGAATAGCGGCAACCAGATGATCTGATTCCAGATGGGATGCATACGATCCCAAGGTCTCTTCAGTCAGATTGAGGATATCCGGGATCACTTGCAGATAATGCTTATATTTTTTGGCCGCGATTGTTTGGCGTGTAATGATTTCGACAATGCGACGATCGACAAGAAGACGGCTGCGACTTTTACCTTCCAATAAATGCTGTGCAAGTAAGGCATCCAGTGCCGGACGCATCAATTTGAACCCCTCATTCCTGGACACTGAATCGAACCCTGCGCCATTGGCCGCTTTGACGCCTGTCTGTATCAAACAGTGTTTTAACTGGGTTTGATTTAACGGGATATAGGCAATAGAGAGAACTTGTAGAATGCTTTTCTCCAATATGGGCAGTTTTTCATAACTTGAGATTAACTGGTTAACGATCATACTTTTTCCCCGATTTTTGAAAATAAACAATTTTTGTCG
>JAOZRC010000270.1:1422-7182 GCA_029940345.1 Desulfobacterales bacterium | reverse complement strand
GGCGACCAAACAATATGGATAACAGCCAGATATTATTTATAAAAGTCGACCACGGAAATTACCAGAGAGCCAATATTAAATGTAAGAGTTCATCGAATGACAACTTTGCGAAATGACGATGGTGTCAAAAAGTTAATGGAAAAATTGAATGAAACGGAAACCATATTTCCAGGTACTGATATTAAACTGCAGTACTATTTGATAAAATAATCTGGTTAGAATGAATTTTTGGTCCCATATTATTTTCCTATAGGTCAGGTATTCTAAAATTCAAAGCGCTTAGTGAGCGATTGGAAGAACTGCCTGATAAAGCAGAAAAGGGCTTGATAACTTCAATCGAATTTATCAAGGAACTCTGCAAACTTGCCAGGGAAACCCTTCAGGCCGAAAAAGAGATCGAACAAGCACGAAAGGAAAAAACGCCCCAAGCGGCTTTGACAGAATTATTTTTGGAAATCAAAACCGACCAGACGCCTGCCGTTGTAGAAAGAATTGTTACGGATATTGACGCGATTGTTCGTGTGGTCAGATTCCCCGGCTGGCAAAAGACAACTTCGGGTGAGCGCGAAGTGCAAAAATCATTAAGGAAGGCGCTTTTGAAATATAAACTGCATAAAGATCAGGCACTTTTTGAGCGGGCTTATGCATATATTAAAGAATATTATTGATTGTGGCTTTTCTGCTGATGCCCACCTTACACCGACAATTGTATCCGCACAGGTCGTTTTTTTCTATTCACACGTTTGTTGAATAAAATGGGTAATAGCGTTAATGATTTCTATTTTAGCGTTATAAACTCGTTTTTTGGGAAAAAACACCACTTGATTTTGGGAATACAGACCTTTCCAGTCGCTGAATTTAATGGCAGAATAGCAATGACGGCGAGGCGGTATGCACCACCAGTTATTCCTGTCAACGCCTTCCTGTTGCGGACGATAGCGGTAGCCCAAGCGTTTTTCAAGACGCACAAAGACGCTATCCGCTTTGATTGCGGTGACAACGCCCTCATATAAAATTACCCAGTGGCCGGAAATCTCAGAACACTCTGACCGCTCAATGGCAAACACGCTGTCATCAGGCTTAACGGGATACGCATCCGGATCGACAGTTGTCAGTTTCACCGGTTTCAACCGCTCACCGGTTTTAGCCTGATAAGGTTGATTATCGCTGTTTTCCAGAAAAACGGAAAATTCACACCCATCCTCGCAGTATGAAAAATAAACAGCGTCGGCGGTTTGACGGTTCAATTGGCCATCCGCTTCCAATTGATGGTCTTTTTGAAACAGGGCCAGCGCCTGGTGTGTATTTTGGCCGTATATGCCATCGACGGCCCCGGAGTGATAACCCATCTGGTTCAAAATAGCCTGCACTGAGTGAATAAATATTTTTTCCATGACAGTTCCGGAAAAAAACCTGATATCCGATGATTTGACAGCAAAAAGATTGCAGATATCAGACAGTTGAAAAGCGATGTTGAATTCACATCCGTTGTTGCAACTGTTTTCAAAAACAGCCAAAAGCGTCTCCCTGGTTAACGAGCCATTCATTTTAAGATCATGCTCTTTTTGAAATTGATAAAGGGCGCTCTCAAAGGCTGGGTTCTTATGTCCCTGAAATGCTCCCGGTTGGTAGCCTAAGTCGGAAACCATTTTGCGGATAACTATGATGACGCCCGATGGCCATGCCGGTTGGGCGAGCGACTCCGTTGGGGAAAGGCCACTTTTTGTCGGCAAAGGAATTTCAAGCATATCTGATCCTCGGGGCTCCGGGGAGGCTTCTGAAGGATCATACAATTGTTCCAGCTTATCCCAGGTGAAGGTGTCCAGGATACCGTTAGTTTCGAGTTTGGCTATTCTTTGAAAGCGGGCAATCGCGGCCGCTAATTGCGTAAAATCGTCCTTATTGTAAACACCCGGATTGAACCCGGCATTTTCCAGGCGTCGATACACCGCTTTTATATCAATACCAGGGATGACAATCACTTTGTTGAGAGACTCTGAGTGGCTGCCACACGGGCTCAAGACAACTATGATAGCTGTCAACAAACAATTCAAAATGTTTTTTTTGAGTCTGTCCATATAGAAAAAAATCTATTTTTTGTGAATAAAGCTTTTCAGAGGGTTTGATAAGTCGTTCTCACGCTTTTGCAGCCAATTGAAGACAATTATCAAACAGTCTCCTATTAACGGTGTGTAACCTGAATCCGCTTGATTTGTAAACCATAAAACCATTTTATTCCTTGGAAAAACAATTATATCTACGATTTCAAACCGGTTCCCTGAAAAAAAGATTGGCCATCAGCACTGATAGGAAGGTTTAACCGCCAAAAATAATAATTGCAATTTTTCCCCGATACTGCTAAATATAATTTGGCTACCAACATAAGGCGGGACAAATGTAGAGCGGAAAGCTGTTCCGCTTTTTCAACCTTTTGGCAACATTAAAGGACGCGGAACGGCTTTCCGCGCTACAAACGCACCCAAGTCTCCCGCCTTATGTTGGTAGCCTATAATTTCAAACCGTTTAGGGGTGTTCTGATATCGGAAGATATTGGCAGAACTGAGAGCATACCCTTTGAACCTGATACAGTTAATACTGTCGTAGGGAAAGCGAAGAATGACACCGCACACTATTTCACTGAATCATTTGGCTCACCTGACCCCATTGGCTCATCAGATTATCTTTGTGCCGCTTTATCCTCGCCACAGTTACCAACGCACTAAAAAAATAATAAAAATCAGAATACGATAAATTCAGAAGGAGGAATATATGCGCATCGCATTAACTATCGCGGGCTCCGATTCATCGGGCGGTGCCGGCATCCAGGCGGATTTGAAGACCTTCCAGGCGCATGGCGTTTTTGGCATGAGCGCCATTACCGCCGTCACGGTTCAAAACACCCAAAAAGTGTATGCCATTCAAGAGATGCGGCCTGAAATTGTCCACGATCAGATTGTCTGTCTGTTCGATGATACGCCGATTCATGCTGTCAAGATTGGCATGGCAGCCAGTGCGGAATTAATTGAAGCCATTGCAGACGCGCTCAAAAACGTCCCTGCGCCCGCCATTGTGCTTGATCCCGTGATGATTTCAAAGAGCGGCTTTGCGCTGCTTCCCCAGGAATCGGCCCAGGCGTTAATTGAAAAACTATTCCCATTAGCCGAAGTGGTGACGCCCAATATTCATGAAGCCGAAAAACTGGTCGGCTATGAAATCAGGAATGTGGCTGAGATGAAAAAAGCGGCCGCAGCGATTGCGGAACTGGGCGCTTCCAAAGTCGTAGTTAAGGGCGGCCATTTGGGAGAAGTCGATGCAACGGATATCCTTTATGACGGCCAGGATTTTCAACAAATCAGCAGCCCAAGAATTAAAACGACTGACACGCACGGCACGGGATGTACCTTTTCATCGGCGATTGCCGCCAACCTGGCCCTGGGAAAGAATTTTATTGAAGCGGTGACCCTGGCCAAAACATATATTACCGGTGCGATCGAACATTCGCTCAATATCGGCAAAGGACACGGTCCCACGCACCATTTTTATGATCTTTATGCCAAAGCCGGAATGAGGACAATCACATGAACACACCTGTCGAAAATGGCCTGAATCATGCGGCCGACACCCGTAAAGCGGCTTATGCGGTTGTGCTCATCGCCATTGGCGTCGCATTGGCGCCATACACTTCATTTCCGGTGTTGATTGCCAAAATCAATCCCACGCAGCATTTTGTCAACGTACTGGGTGCCGTATTACTCGGCCCGTGGTGGGCGCTGCTGATTGCCGCCGTGATCGCTGCGATTCGCAATGCAATGGGCGTGGGCACATTGCTGGCGTTTCCGGGAGGCATGATCGGTGCATTTCTGGCAGGATGGTTTTATCGATGGAAAAAAAATGTCATTCACGCCGCTATCGGTGAGGTTGCCGGCACCGGATTGATCGCACCGGTGGTGAGTGCGCTGTTTGTCGCACCGGTGTTGATGGGTAAAGCGATTCCCTTTTTGGCGCTGATACCATCCTTTTTGGCCAGCACCATCGTTGGCGCCATATTGGGCGTAATGGCGCTTCGTTTGCTTAAACGCGCCGGCGTGATAGACTTTTAGATTGCAGCAACAAAAGCGTTTGACCATCAAGAAAATGGATAAGCCTTTCATTGAGACCGACCGGCTCAGTTATGCCTATAAAACGAACGATGACGCATCAGTACTAAAGAATGTGAATCTTACCATCCGCACCGGAGAGTACGTTCTCCTTTGTGGTGCCAGCGGGTCAGGAAAATCCACGCTTTGCAAAACATTTAACGGATTAATTCCGCATTTTTATCCCGGAACCATGCAAGGGGAAGTACGCATCGCCGGACGCAGCACTGGCACGCAGTCGGTGCGTGACCTGTTTGTAAAAGTGGGCATGGTGTTTCAAAATCCGGAAGCGCAACTGTTTAACAGCACGGTGGAACGGGAAATCGCCTTTGGCCTGGAAAGCCTTGGAATGGCGCGTCCCGAGATGCGCAAGCGCATTGCTCTGGCGGCGGCATCAACCGGGCTGACACCGTTTCTGGCACGCAATCCGCACACGTTATCGGGCGGCGAACAACAATTAACGGCCATTGCCGCTATTTTGGCGCCAGACCCGGATATCATTATTTTAGATGAACCTTATGCCAACCTGGACCCGGTGCATGCCATTCAAATTCGGGAAATGCTCAAACGAATTCATCGTCTGGGAAAAACCGTTATTATCAGTGAACATCGGCTAGCCTGCACGCTTCCGGATGTTCAACGCGTTGTTGTCCTGGATCTGGGTCGGGTGGTGTCAGACGGGCCTCCTGACAAACTGATGAGTAAAGACACACTGGCCCTGGGTTTGGAATTGCCGGCCGGAACAGATGATATTCGGCAACATGTCTATTCCTATCTTGGTTCGTATTCCGATTTCTCAAAACCGGTGACACGGGAATCAGGGGATTACAGCCCCAAAGATTCATTTGACGTGCTGGAAGTCGAGAATATGTGTGGAACAGCCCCAAACGGGTTTCATCTTAAAAATATCAATTTTTGCCTTAAAAAAGGGGAGTGCATCGCCTTGTTAGGTGCCAATGGTTCGGGTAAAACCACGTTGCTCAAACATCTCAACGGGTTGAAGCGGCCTTCATCCGGAAGAATCGCCGTGTGTGGCCAAAACGCGCTTAAACTGAAAACATCTCAGCTTGCCCGCTATATCGGCACGGCCTTTCAAAATCCATGCAGCCTGTTTTTCAAACTGACGGTGGAAGATGAAATTAAGGTGGGAGCAGAAATCCTGGATTGTTACGATAAAGCCTGGTTGGATGAATTGGTCAGCCTGTTTCGTTTAAAACCGTTGTTAAAACGATCTCCCCACCGGATCAGCGGCGGCGAGAAAAAACGCGTCGCATTTGCCGCGGCCATGGCGGCCAAACCCGCTATCCTGGCGTTAGATGAACCCACTGCCGGTCAGGATGGCTATTTTCGCAAAGCGTTGAGCGAATTTATAATCCGTCTTCAACGCCAGGGACAAGCGGTTATATTAATCACTCATGATCTGGCCTTTGCTTCGCAAAATACATCCCGCTGGTTAATTCTGTCCCACGGGAAATTAATTGCGGATGAGGCTCCATACAAACTAATGGCAAATCGCAACCTGATGCGACGAGCCGGTTTGGCAATGTAGATTTCAGGTTCTATTATTCGATGTTGAATGTTGAATGTTGGATGTTCGATGTTGGATGTTCAATGTTCAGTTTTG
>JAOZRC010000270.1:0-1322 GCA_029940345.1 Desulfobacterales bacterium | reverse complement strand
ATGTTGAATGTTGAATGTTGGATGTTCGATGTTGGATGTTCAATGTTCAGTTTTGATAATTATGTTTGATCCACGCACCAAATTAATATTAACTTTCTATTGCACAGTTCTGGTTATCGCTTCGCAGCGTCTGACCCTTCTGGGAAGCGAGCAGGCGGTGTTGTTGCTGTTTATCATCGGCATCAGTGAATTGAAAACTTATCTGCGGTGGCTGCGCCTGGTTATTCCTATGTCCCTTTTCTTTGGTGCGGTCACCTGGTGGTCGGTGAATGCCGATGCCGGGGCGGTCGCGGCGTTCAAGCTTCTGACCTTGACCACCGTTTTTTTCAGTTTCTTTGCATGCACGCTTCCCGAAGATTTGGCTGATTCCCTGGTTAAAATGGGCGTTCCCTTTACAGCCGCCTTTGTATTAAGCGCCGGAATGAATTTTGTTCCGGTGATCGGTCGCAAAGCGCGGGATGTGCTTGATGCCCAACGCGCCCGCGGAATCCCTTTGGAACCCGGATGGCGCGCGCTACGTCATTATCCGGCTTTTTTAGGGCCGCTTTTGATCCAGGCGTTTCAACTGGCTGAAGATTTGGCCGAAGCCATGGAAACGCGCGGATTCGGATGTCCGGGGCGCACCTTTCTGAAAACGTATCAGCTCAGATTTTATGATTGGCTGGTGATAAGCATAGGGTTAATCATGCTGTCAGGCTTTATCTTCGCGAGCTATTTAAGCGGTTGAATATGAAAATTAAGACAAAGGAGCATTGTGCAACCTATCTTCATCAGCGCACGCTGATTGTGGGTGAAACCAATTCGGGCAAGACCACCCGAACGGTTCAATTGCTGGAAATGTTTATTAATGCCGGTTATGCGCCCGAAATTGCGGTTCTTGATCTGGCTCCGGATAAAATCCAAGATGTTGGCGGTAAAATGCGGATGAATCCTATTTGGGAAGTTTTATACCTGAGCACTCAGATTTCAGCGCCGCGATTGCAGGGGAAAAATGATCAGCATGTTTGGCAACTAGCCCAAGCCAATGCATGGGCAATTGAGCGGTTGTTTGATCAGTTAATTGAAAAAGAAAAAAAAATTCTGTTTGTCAATGATGCGACCCTCTATCTGCAAGCTGG
The DNA here is from genome assembly GCA_029940345.1 of Desulfobacterales bacterium. Lineage (GTDB taxonomy): Bacteria > Desulfobacterota > Desulfobacteria > Desulfobacterales > JAUCGF01 > JAUCGF01. Next base: position 204 of record JAOZRC010000270.1, on the reverse strand, counting down.
CTCCTTTGAACATTTTTCAAGTGTGCTGAACACAGCAGATACGGCGATTATGAATGCTTACCAGGGTGACCGCTTTGGCGATTCGACGCTGACACGGCGTGAAAAAAAGCTTACTCAGAATTTGATACAGCGATGTGATCTTATTCGCCGATTTTAATTTTTCTGGGCTACCAACATAAGCTGGGACACTAAATGTAGTCGTAG
>JAOZRC010000951.1 GCA_029940345.1 Desulfobacterales bacterium | reverse complement strand
GAAGAACTTACAGGCGGCGGTATGCTTGATTGGCATTGTAGTTATCTGTTTGAAGTTTCGATTAGCAAAGCCGGATCTGGTGTGTTTCTAAAAGAGGTGCTTAGAACATTATCCCATGGCAGCTTTACACTCACCGAATTAGCAAGAAAACTAGGCCGTGTAACAGGCTATCTTAGCCTTCCGCTTCGTAATTTATATAAGCTTGATCTCATTGATAAAGTTAAAAGTAAATATACCATTTCTGATAACATCCTTCAAATATGGCTTCAAACGGTTTATGGCCGTAATAATCCGAACATAACGCTTTTAAAAAGGAATATAATAAACCAATATACAGAATATATTGCCAATTTAAGTACATAAGCCGATTTGATTTTTTGAGAGCTATATGTATGAAATGCTTAAAAGGTTTGATTTTCGATGTTAGAAAGGGAAGCACTGCCAAAGTTTGCAACCGTATAAAATATCAATACAGTTGATGAAGCGGGTAAATCATTTGGAAAACCGTATCTAAAGCGAGGCTTAAATATAAAAGTTATGACAATTCCTACTATATGCGAGAAAACAGAATTGTGGTTCAAAACGACCCCTTCTATCAACCATTCGGATGGAAAAGCCATAAGAGGCTACTTTGGCAAATTGTACAAAAACAGGCCGGAATTTCATCACCATTTGGGAAACCGTTTTCTTTATAGCCATCCACTAATTCAATATAAAGTAGTGGAAAATCAGGCATTATTAGCGGGAATGCAGGAAGGCGCCTACCTGCTTAAAGCGATTACCAATATTGACCATTTAGAGCTTTACAATCGCAGATATACTGTTACCGAACAAAGTTTAAAAACTGATATTATATCTTTTGGCCTATGTTCTGACACCATTTTATATGAGTTTATCAAGCCATGGCTGGGTCTTAATCAAAAAAATTATTCATTGTATGGAAAAATGAAATATCAAAAACAAAAATCGGATCGGTTTTTGAGTAAGATTATCGTTGGGAATTTGCTTTCCGTTTGTAAATCATTACGATATGTTGCTGATCTTCCGATTCATGTTCGTACTAAATTATATGAGGTGGGTGGAATTGAAATAAAAAAGAATGTTAATGTACTCGGATTTAAAGGTGTGTTTGAAACTAATTTTTGCCTTCCAGATTATTGGGGAATCGGTAAATCTTCATCACGCGGGTATGGCGTCGTTTTAAAGAGGAAAAAATGAAAGAAGCTAAAGCAGTTGAACTGACTTTTCCAAAATTGGGCCATTTTTGGTTAGATTCCGGCCTGATCGGGTTTATGAAAATTCTGAACAATACTAAACCAGATATTCAGATTATTGAGAACGACACTAAACTGGTTTTGAAAGGCGAGCAAGAATCGCTTCAGAATTGTCTGGAACAAGCTTATGATCAATTAATAGCCGAATATTACAACCTTTCAACAGAGAAGCAGCGGAATACAAAACATGCGTATAATTTTTACTATGACTCAGAAAAAGATAATTTCATTGCTTTTCCGAAAAAAAAGTCACCAGGGATTGCGTCTGTTATTTTCAGTAAAGCGCCGCGCCCTTCAGGAACTTCTGTAAAATGGTATAAAAAAGGAAAAAAGGAAATCGTCATCAATGGTAAAAAAGTAAAAAAAAACCGTGATCAGCTCCCTGAATCGCACCAGCATATTCAAAAGCGCATGACTGAATTTCTTGATGCAAATAAGCTGGACATAACAACTGCCGGCCTGTTAATTAATGGTGAGAATCAGATACGCCCAAAAGTAAATATTAAAACCAAAATTACCAAAGCGAAAGGGATATGTTATCTATGCGGTGAATCAAGCCACGCTCTTGAAGATGCGAAGGAAACTGTCTTTCCTCTTATAACCGGTTCGGCCGGTGTGCTGTCATTTAATTCACAAGGACGTAAACCGGAAAAAGTATGCTGGAAATGTGCTTTCCT
>JAOZRC010000950.1 GCA_029940345.1 Desulfobacterales bacterium | reverse complement strand
TTCCGTTAAACTCCACCCACCCTACATCTTGGGTATATTATTTTTGGGGAAATCCCTAATTTAATATAGGGCAAAAAAATCGGGTTTCTGAAACGAGCAAAAACCACGGAGTTACCATGGCCGAGAAACCCGATTTTTAGCCTGTCAGATTTTTAAGTGTATCTTCCAACAACCAACATCGCATTTTTGCCGCCAAATCCAATAGAATTCTTTAAAAAAACATCAAACCCGCATTTACGCGCCTGGTTGGGCACATAATCCAGGTCACATTCAGGATCAGAATTTTCCAGGTTTATGGTAGGTGGAATAAAACCGTTTTCCATTCCAAGAATAGCGGCGGCCAGTTCGATGCCGCCCGACGCACCGATGGCATGGCCGGTCATGGACTTCACTGCGCTGGCCGGGATATTTTCAGCCTGTTTTTTAAACACGGCTTTTATGGCCTGGGTTTCAATCCGGTCATTGATAATGGTGGAAGTGCCGTGGGCGTTGATATACTGCACATCATTTATGCCGATGCCGGCGTCTTGAAGGGCAACAGTCATGCAACGGGCAACACTTTTGCCGCCGGCTTCCGGCCGCAGCATGTGGTGGGCGTCGTTGGTGGCGGCATAGCCCAAAATTTCAGCGTATATGGGTGCCTGACGCGCCAAGGCGTGTTTAAGACTTTCAAGGATAAACATGCAGGCCCCTTCGGCAATCACCATGCCATCGCGCAGGGCGTCGAACGGCCGACATGCCTTTTCCGGGATGTCGGTTTGCCTGGATAAGACATGGATAGAACGAAACCCTGCCATAATAAACGGTGTGATCGGTGATTCGGCGCCACCGCTGATGACAACATCCGTTTCATCAGCGCGAATTGAGCGAAAGGCGCTGCCAATGGCATCCGTACTGGCCGTGCATCCGTTTGAAATGGTGTGGCTTGGCCCTCTGGCGCCGGTATAGATGGACACTTCGCTTGAAACCGCACCGGCAAAAATCGAAATCGGTGCATAAGGGTTCACCCGGCCTTTCATGCGAAACAGATTGATTTCCGTCTCATAAAATTGCAAACCGCCCACGGATGAACCGATAATCACACCTGTGCGATCCGGATCGAAATTTCCAGAAGTCAGGCCAGCGTCTTCAAGCGCCATATCAGACGCGGCCACGGCCAATTGCGCCGAACGGCCGCAGGGAATGTTTTTGGTGTGAATATAGGCAGAAGGTTCAAAATCGGTGATCGCACCGGCGATGGCCTTGGAAAATTTAGCCCCGCCGAAATTTTCCAGCCGCTTTACACCGCTAACGCCGTTTAATAAAGCATCGGTAAAATTTCGTTTGCCCGCACCGATCGGTGAAATAATGCCGATGCCTGTAATTACAACCCGTCGTTTTGATTTTTTATTTGGCATATCCGGACAAAGATGTTGCGGTAGTAAATGAAGCTATTGGAAGGTTACAAGTGAGTGCTTGTTAGCTGGTGACTGACATACGATAATATGCTTACATATTGGCAGAAAACATAATCATTTTCAAGCAAATTTTGGCATCCTGCAAAATAGCCTGAAAGTGTAACCATTCACTCCCCACTAAGCGGAAAAGCTTACCGCTTTACATTTTAGTGCGAATGGGCTTGTAAGGCGTATAAATAGCTCATTGCTAAAGCTTTTAAGATAAAAAGTTTTTGGGGTAAGCCCATGGGCATCTCCAAAATTCAGACAATGAACTCACGTCCTAATTCATTTCTCTCTTGATTCTGTGATTCATATTTGATAAATTTACAAACCTTGGCGATGCGTTACAGTGCCAAGCGTATTATAAAACGCCTATGCTATTCAAATTTTGGAAAATTTAAGCAGCGAAATGCTTCTGGAACTCGGCAAGCGATTTCTTTATTGGGATTCTTATGACAAAGTTCAGGATTGGATTCGACTACAAACCAAGAATGAAAAATTAACTTCCGGTGATTGAACAAAAGTAGT